>CANHAR010000153.1 GCA_947458495.1 Gammaproteobacteria bacterium
GAGCGGGGTCAGACCGGTCATAGTGGCGTCTCGCGGGAAGGTGTTCAGCGCGACCTGCTGCCATTGATCGAAGGCTCAACGGTGACAACCAAATACGGCAGCGTCAAAACCGACCACATTCTGTTTATCGCATCCGGAGCGTTTCACCTGTCCAAACCCTCGGATCTGATTCCTGAACTGCAGGGACGGCTGCCCATCCGTGTTGAGCTCGAAGCACTGACTGCAGAAGACTTTGAGCGCATCCTGACTGAACCCAATGCATCGCTGACAGAACAGTACCGGGCGCTGCTCAGCACTGAAAACATGCACATCCGCTTTACAGCTGAAGGCATCAAATCGCTGGCCAAAACCGCCTGGGAGGTCAACGAGCGCACCGAAAATATCGGCGCCCGCCGCCTGCACACGGTGATGGAGCGCCTGCTGGAAGAAGTGTCGTTCAGCGCATCTGATCTTGGTGTGGGCGATCAGAAAGAACTGGTCATTGATGCAGAGTATGTTGAGAAGCAACTCGGTGATCTGGCCCGCAATGAGGATCTGAGCAGGTTCATCCTCTGATGTCAGACACCCATGAATCAGCCGCAACACTTGCGCCGCAACCCACGGGCATCCGTTTGCGACGCAAAAGTGCATTACTGGAATTGAGTTATGCCGATGGCCGGGTGTTTGAACTGCCTGCCGAGTTGTTGCGCGTTTATTCGCCGTCGGCCGACGTCAAAGGCCACGGCAAAGGCCAGGCTGTGCTGCAGGTCGGCAAACGCCACGTCGGCCTCAGCGGCATAGAGGCCATCGGCAACTATGCCGTCCGTCTGGACTTTGATGACGGGCACAACTCAGGCATCTTCAGCTGGGATTATCTTTATCTGCTGGCAACTCAACAGCAGGCTGTATGGCAGGACTACCTGAACCGCCTGGAAGCCGCCGGCAAAAGCCGCGATGCGTTGCCAGCTGGTACACAAGTCATTAACATTGTGGACCCCGCGCGTCGCATCTGAACTGCGCAGGATGACATCTCTCAAACCTCAATACCGGTTTAACCGGCAGCAAGCGGCGGCCTTATGAGCAACACTCCAGACTCCGGGCATCAATCAGAAAGTCAGGGTGCAGAGTCAAAAACCCATTTTGGTTACGAGCAGGTCAGTCCTGCGGAAAAAACCCGCCGCGTCGGACAAGTGTTCCATTCCGTTGCCAATCGTTATGACGTCATGAATGACCTCATTTCAGTCGGCACTCACCGCATTATCAAACGACTGACGGTTGAACTGAGCGGAGTAAGACCCGGCCATAGCGTCCTGGATCTGGCTGGCGGCACCGGCGATTTCTCTATGCGCTTTGCACCGCTGGTTGGCAGTACAGGACAGATTGTTCTTGCCGATATCAATGACTCCATGATTAAGGTAGGACGCGATCGGCTTATTGACAAGGGTATTACCGGCAACGTCCAGATTGCACAGGTCAATGCTGAAACCTTGCCGTTTGCAGATGAGACCTTTGATTGCATCGTGATTGCTTACGGATTGCGTAACGTGACCGACAAAGACAAGGCGCTGCGCTCGATGTACCGCACCCTCAAACCGGGTGGCCGGGCGCTGGTGCTGGAGTTTTCCAAACCAGTCAATCCGGTGCTCGGTAAAGCCTATGACGCCTTTTCAACCTTATGGCCAGTAGCCGGCAAAGTGGTTACCGGTGACGCTGACAGTTACAAATATCTGGTTGAGTCGATACGTATGCATCCGGATCAGGAAACGCTGAAGACCATGATGCAGGATGCCGGCTTCCGCGACTGCAAATATCACAACCTGATTGGCGGCATCAGCGCTATCCACGTGGGCTTCCGCTGATATGTTTTCCGCCGCGCTAAGCCAGATTATTGAAGCCGGGCTCAATGGACTGCTGCGCAGCGATCCCCATCTGCTGAGCAGTCTCAACAAGGTGGCTGAAGGCAAAAGTCTCAGATTAATCAGCACCCGTCACGGCGCAGATGTCGGGGCACCTGCGTGGCAATTGACCCTGATCATTACCCCCGAAAAACTGCATGTGCACAGCAACTCCTCTGACCATGCAGACACCTGCATCTCTGGCAGTCCGCGCGCATTGGCGGCACTGCTTTTCAGCAACGATCCGGCGGCCGCGCTCTACCATCCCGAGATTGTGCTCTCGGGCGATATTCATCTGATACAGACAATACACAAAACACTCACTGCTTCCGGCACGCGTTGGGATGATGTGCTGGCACCGATGCTAAAACCGCTGCTGGGCGACAGTGGTGTGTCGGTGCTGACAAACGCCGTCAATGTCAGTGCCGGGGTTGTCCGTAACGCCGGCCAGTCCTTACAGTTGAATGTGCGCGATTATCTTCAGGAGGAGTCCGGTCTGTTGCCAGCCCTTGCGGAAACAGAGGACAGCAACACTCGCCTGGATTCGCTGCGGCTGCGAATTGATCGGCTACACGCAAGAATCGATCTGTTGCGGCAGAAAATCTGACGTCCGGACGCTTGTTTAGTCTGCGCCCGTGCTGTGACAAATTGCCGCAGCGCCTTGTAATGCGACTGCAGGGTGGGATAATCCAGCCAACGATGGCAAGCGTAAAAACGTGACAACGCTGGTGAAAGTATTTATGACGGTACCTGCGCTGTTAAGCGCACATTCAGTCAGGTTCGCACACAATAAAATCCAGCTTAATCCGGTCAGATGGGCAAACCGGCCTCACCCTTAAAAGTACAGTATCAACGCTCAGGAGAGTATCCGCATGAAACGAACCGATGGATTTAGCCTGGCAACCGCCGCAGCGGCATTGCTGATGTCTGGCTCCGGCATGGCAGAGCTCGACGTAAGTCAGACCAACCCTGATGACCCCATCAAGATCAGCGTCTGCCAAAATGTCAGTGGCGAAGGGCAAAGCGCTTGTAAAGGTTTTGGCAATGATGCCGGTGCTGGCGCCAACAGCTGCAGCGCAGTTGGTTTTGTGGCAGTCACCAGCGGCAACGGTGCCTTTTCAGCGGCACTGTGTCAGGTGCTGGGAGGCACACAGGCCGCGAGCCTGACCGCCAAGCCTGACTTTACGCTGGGCGAAACCGCTGTCAGCGTGACTTACTGCAACGATGTGTTCACCTGCGCCGGCCTGAGCGCCTGCAAGGGTAATTCCAATGCCGCCTGCGCGGGCAAAAACAGCTGCCACGGCATAGGTTTTGTGGGTGTGTACTCAGGCAGTGAAGAGCTGTCCAATGCTTTGTGTGAAAAGCTGGGTGGCAGCGCACTGTCATCCCTTTAACAAGGTGTGAGCATGCTCGGATTCGGGCTGGGACTGCGCAGTCAACACTATGATTATGTGCTGGAGTATCAGCCGGCAGTAGACTGGTTTGAACTGATCACAGAGAACTATCTGGCGCCCGGCGGGCGCCCCCGCGCCATACTGCATAAAATCCGTGCAAACTACCCGATAGTGCTGCACGGATTGTCGTTTAACATCGGCAGCAACGAAGCGCCGGATCTGCATTACCTGGCACAGCTCAAAGCCCTGATCAACGACATACAACCGGCCTGGGTATCCGATCACATCTGCTGGACTGGCCTTCACGGCAAGACCTCTCATGACCTGCTGCCAATAGCCTACAACCCTGAAACCTTGTCTCAGGTGGCAGACAAGGTCAACCGCATTCAGGATGCGCTGCAGCAGCGCATTATGCTGGAGAATCCATCAATCTATCTGCAGTTTCGCTCCGCGAGCATGAGTGAACCAGACTTCATCAACGCGCTGACCGAGCAAACTGGCTGTCGCATCCTGCTGGACGTTAACAACGTCTACGTCAGTTGTTTTAATCTGGGCCAGGATCCTTACGCCCACATCTCCGCGCTGAATCACAACTGTGTTCAACAGTTCCATCTGGCCGGGCATACCCACAACGGCAACCACATTATCGACACCCATGACCACCCGGTCAGTGATGCGGTATGGGAGCTCTATGCGCACGCCTGCCGACATTTTGGTGAAACCGCCACGTTACTGGAGCGCGATGATCATATTCCGCCATTCCCTGAGTTAATGGCTGAACTTGAGCTGGCGCGCCAGAAACAGCAACAAGCACTGGCAGTAACGCCGACACAGGGCGTTCTGCAGAGGACCGTGGCGTGAATTGGCAACAGGAGCAGCAGGCTTTCTGGGAATGGATGACCCGCCCGCAGGACCTGCGTCTCAGTGCTGATGCCATCGATACCCTCATGTCGCCGCATCAGGCGCTGAGTCAGGTAGAAGCGCTGGCTATCTACAATAACGCCTATCATCAGCGAGTGATTCAGATCTCCTCTGAACTTTACCCTGTGCTGTATCACACATTGGGCGATGACGTGTATACGCGGCTGTGGCTGGAGTACATCGCACGGTATCCCCCCAGACCAGGACCCATGGGCCTTCTCGGAGAACATCTGCTGGAATTTGCCAGACAGCATGCCCAATTTGGTCAACTGCCCGCCTTGCTGGATATTATTGAACTGGAAAGTCTGCTGATCAGCCTGTTCGATACCGCTGACGAGTTGCCATTAACACGACAGATGCTGCAATCCTTGCCCGCTGATCAATGGCCTGAGATGTGCTGGGCACCCAGGCAGGACTGGGCACTGATGGATAGCCGCTTTGATATGGAAGCTTACTGGCTGCTGATGCAGACACATATGGAAAAGGAGAACGCGGTTGCGGGCGAAACCGGATTTGCAGTTCCCCTTCACGCGCCTGAACAGACCGCTTTTTATGTGGTACGGCGTGTTAACTACCGCATGCAGTTTCAGCGCATCAACCAGGCGATGATGGTGTTTCTGCTGGCCATACAACAAAGGGTTTGTTTTGCCGGGCAATGCGAGCAACTGGCCGAGCAATTCCCGCAGGAAGATATTGCACAACTGAGCCTGACACTGTTGCTGAAGAGCATTGACCTGCAACTGATCCGGGCCTGACAAAACCGATCAATTGCTGCTCATATCTCTATGACCTCAAAGCTGTGGGTGATTTTCACACCGCCAGCCGCCAGCATAATCGATGCCGAACAGTATTTTTCAGCTGACAAGCTGACCGCGCGTTCCACCTGTTTTTCGCTGAGCCCGCGTCCGCTAACCTTAAAGTGCAGGTGGATCGTTTCGAATACTGCAGGCGTCGCATCCGCTCGTGTCGCCTCAATATCAGCAACACAGTCAATAACATCCTGACGCGATTTTTTCAGGATGCTCACCACGTCAAACGAGGAGCAACCGCCAGTCCCTATCAGCACCATCTCCATAGGGCGCAGCCCCATGTTGCGTCCACCACTGCTTTCCGGACCATCCATGACCACTGCGTGACCACTGCCGGACTCACCTACAAACATCGCACCATCTACCCAACGTACCGTCGCTTTCATGCGTCACCTTGAACAAAAACCCAAAAGTGCCAGGTAAATTTTGAACTGCGCAACACAATTTCGCTCTGGCCGGTCAAGATTACCACAGCGAACTGATCTGGGTTAGCTTAGCTGACTTGGCATGCGCTACAAACATTTGGCTCATAAAACAGCAAGAGATCGGGAGACACTGCCTATGGCGTTAATGGCCATAACACCCCACATAGACGATCTGGACAATTTTCTGGATTGCTGCCAGCTTCGCCACTACGAACGTGGTACCACGATTATTCATGCCGGCGATGTACCATCAACCTTGTTTTATCTTATCAAAGGGGGAGTGTCTGTTATCCTCGAAGAGGATGAGCATAAAGAAGTTGTGGTTGCCTATCTGAACCCCGGCGATTTTTTTGGTGAAATGGGTTTATTTGATTCTCATAAAGCGCGCAGTGCCTGCTGCAGGGCACGCTTTTCCAGCGATATTGCAGAGATCAGCTACGACCGCTTTAATAATTATGCCCATCAACACCCTGATATCTTGTTTACCATCGGAAAACAGATGGCAAACCGCCTGCGTAATACCACACGTAAAGTTGGTGACCTGGCGTTTTACGATGTAACAGGACGAATCGCCCGAACGCTGATTGAGTTAAGCAAAGAACCTGACGCCGTGACGCATCCTGATGGCATGCAGATCAAGATTACCCGACAGGAGATTGGACGGCTGGTGAACTGCTCGCGTGAGTTGGCAGGTCGGGTTCTCAAGACGCTGGAGGAACAGAACCTGATTTCTGTGCACGGACAAACCGTTGTTGTGTTTGGAACACGCCAGTCAGCTGACTCAGCTTTGCCCGGTAATCATTGGCAAACCGCCTTATGCAAATAACTCACGCAATTTGTGACCAGGATTATCTGCACGCATAAACGTCTCTCCGATCAGGAACCCGTAAATGCCTTTGGACAACATGCGCTTTACATCCGCTGCGCTGCTGATGCCGCTTTCGGTGACAATCAGCTTGCCATCGGGCACCTGTTCCGCCAGCCGGAAGGTGGTTTCCAGATCGGTATGAAAGTTGTGCAGATTGCGATTATTCACTCCGATCAGATCAAATCCGGCGGCGAGCGCAATATCCAGTTCACCTTCATTATGAACCTCAACCAGCACATCCAGGCCGAAATCAGTCGCGCATTGTGACAGTTCTCGCAAGGCTGGCGGACTGAGCGCCGCGACAATCAGCAAAATACAGTCAGCACCCATCGCACCGGCTTCCGCAACCTGGTATCGATCAACAATAAAATCCTTGCGAATGACGGGCAGATCGCAGGCGACTCGTGCCTGTTTGAGGTACTCAACACTGCCCTTAAAAAACTGTTCGTCAGTCAGCACCGACAAACAGGCCGCCCCGGCCTCAGCATATTGGCGGGCAATCAGGGCGGCATCAAAATCCTCACGGATCAGTCCTTTGCTGGGCGAGGCTTTTTTGATTTCAGC
>CANHAR010000154.1 GCA_947458495.1 Gammaproteobacteria bacterium
AGTACAAACTGCGGTCAGCCACACCCTGGTGAGCTGATGTCCTGCGTCAGAATCCCCGTCTGCCAGGGTCACCGGGCAATAGTCCATAAACAGACCTTGCTGGTCTTCCTGCGGCAAGTGCTTTTCAAGATCCAATCTAAGGGCTAGATCAACCTGATGCAAGTTCAGGGTCGCCGGCAGCTTTGTTTTTCGGAACAACACACCTGCACAGTGGATGGCCAGAACTATCTTTGGCCGACTCAGCCGCAACCAGCATGGCAACGAACCTAACATGCTGCCCAGCGTTTTGCCGGGATTATTGCCCACCGGCTCGCTCTTGCCGCACATCAGCAGCCAGCGATGCTGCCGGCGACGCAGCACTGCAAGTTTGATCGCATAGCTTCCTATATCAATTCCGATAACGGGTGTTCTGCAGCCTGACATCGCCATGCCCTTCCCTGGTCATGTATGAGGTAATGATGGTTACACAACTGATTTGTAGTCCATACAGTACTCTTCTGCCGGAATATTTCCTGGGGCAATCCATCAAAATGAGGGCTATAATCATGCACTTGAAAAGACACGCCGGAGTTGGCGGTCTACTGTAAACAACTGGTCGTCGCCGCAGGACTGCATGCTCATGACGAAAATCATCAAATTCCTGTTCTGGTTCGGCATCTTCTGTCTGAGCGGGATATTGATGGTGGCATCAGCCGCCTACCTTTACCTGTCCCCGCAATTGCCCTCTGCCGAGACTTACCGGCAGGTGCAACTGGAGACGCCGCTTCGCATTTTGACCGCTGATTTGCGGCTGATAGAAGAAATTGGTGTGCGTCGCGATCCGATCAGCTACGAGGAAATTCCTCCGATGATGGTCAACGCCGTTATCGCCAGTGAAGATGCTCGCTTTTACTCGCACCCAGGTGTTGATTTGCGGGGCTTGGTGCGTGGCTTTTACGGATTTGTCCGCGGGGTCAATCTGGGCGGTGGCAGCACCATCACCATGCAACTGGCCAACAATATCTCGTTCGACAGCGACAGCGTGTACGCGCGCAAACTCAAAGAGATACCGTTTGCACTCAGGCTGCAGCAAGAACTTACCAAAGAAGAAATTCTCACGCTGTATCTGAATCTTGTATTTTTTGGACAGGGCGCTGAAGGCATCAGCTCAGCAGCGGCGGTTTACTACGGCAAAACAGTTAACCAGATGACCATCGGTGAAATGGCGACCATGGTGTCCCTGTTACCGTGCCCTTCGGTCTGTAATCCGATCACCGATCCCGAACGGGCGCGAGTTCGACGCGATGTAGTGATCAATAAAATGCTTGCCCAAGGCATGATCACCCCTGCGCAACATGCGCAGAGTCTGGCAGAGCCGATTAACGCCCGTCGCCACCTGCGCACCATTGAAGTCCATGCCCCCTACGTGGCCGAGATGGTCAGACAGCAGTTGTATGCACAGTATGGTGAAGATATCTATCGTCTCGGCATTGAAGTCATCACCTCCATTGACAGCCGGCTGCAAAATGCTGCGACATCAGCATTGACGAATGGTCTTGAAAACTATTACGACCGGCGCCACGGATATCGGGGGCCTGAGGCCAGATTGCCCACCTCGGGTGATGACCGGGAGGAAAATTGGATGAGCGAACTGGCCGTCAGGCCAGATTACGGAAACCATGTTCCCGGCGTCGTCAGCACAGTCAATGATCGTTCCATCGATGTGATGTTACGAGACGGCTCGACCGTGACCGTCAACTGGTCTGGACTGGAATGGGCCAGGCCCTTTATCACGCGCGATAATGCGTGGCCGGTGCCCACACAGGCCGCTGACGTTGCGCGCACCGGAGATGTTGTGCGCCTGCGCAGAAGTAGCACCGGGGAATGGCAACTTGGGCAAGTACCGGAACTGCAAGGTGCCATCGTTTCAGTCTCTCCTGACAATGGCGACATCTTGGCTCTGGTGGGCGGATACGACTTTCGCTTCAGCCAGGTAAACCGGGCGATCGCCTCGCGGCCGCCAGGCTCGGGCTTCAAACCTTTCTTGTATGGAACTGCGCTTGAAAGCGGATTTACCGCGGCATCGCTGATCAACGATGCACCGTTTTCACGCGGCGACTACCGTCCACAAAATTACGAGCGCAATTTTGTCGGACCCATCACTTTGCGTAACGCCATCAAAGATTCCAGGAACGTGCCGGCCGTGCGCCTGTTTGATCAGCTGGGCTGGGAAAAGGTGTTTGATTTTGCAGGCCGGTTTGGATTCCGTACCGAAAACTTTCCGCGCAATGACCTGACCATTGCCCTGGGTAGCCAGGACGTACAACCTCTCGAAATGGCTAGTGCTTACGCCATGATTGCCAATGGCGGCCAACGGATACAGCCCACGCTGATCAAAAAGATTGAAACGATGCAGGGTGTGGTTTTTGAAGCACAAACGCCCGCGCCTGCAACAGTGACCGATCCCCGCGTCGCCTACATACTCAACACCATGCTGCGCAGTGTGGTTGAGGCCGGCAGTGGCCGACGTATCGCACGGGAAATTGATCGACGCGATCTGATGGGGAAAACCGGAACGACCAACGGACCGGCAGAACTGTGGTTTACCGGTTTTAATCGCGATATCTCCACCAGCGTGTTTGTCGGTTTTGATACCCCTGAAGCTCTGGGCGAATCCGAGCAGGGCGCCACGGTCGCTGTCCCCATCTGGATCGACTATATGAAACAGGCACTTGAAGGACGACCTGAAAACACAATGAGTCGCCCGGACGGATTGGTCGACCGCCTGATCGACCGAGAATCCGGCGAAATCGCCAGACCAGGGCAGGCTGATACCATGTTTGAAGTGTTTATGGCCGAGTCAGCACCTGCAGAATTACGCAACCAACAACAACCGCGAACCCCGGACCGGGATAATCAGAACACACTCTCTACAGAGATCATATTCTGAAAAAATTTCGCCCATAAAAAAGCCCCGATTTCCGGGGCTTTTTTAGCAGGTCAGGTCAGGACACTGACACCTTACTTGACTATGCGGCTGCCAAAACGCTTGTTGAAGCGATCAATACGACCTGCGCTGTCGAGAATCTTCTGTTTGCCCGTGTAAAAAGGGTGGCAAGCTGCACAGACGTCGATCAACATGTCGCGGCCCAGCGTCGAACGGGTGTTGATAACATTTCCACAACTGCAGGTGGCTTTGATTGCAACATACTTGGGATGAATATCGGCTTTCATGGCATATCCTCGTAATTTAATGGTATCGCCGCGCGCCACCAAATGAAATCTGACGCGCACCATACCTGAGCAGGTACCACTTCGCAGACAATCCCGAATTGGATTGGCCATTTGTGGCTATTGAAAAAAGGGCGTCATTGTAACAGACAATAGCGACGAAGCAAGAGAGCTTAACTGGGCTGGTTTACCTGCGCGCGGATGCGTTCATGGTTACGCACAGTTTCCCGCATAATCTGCGCGAGAATATCTGTCAACAGCTCCGGGTTCAGCTGATGAGCCTCACACAATTTGCGGATGCTGGAGAGCTTTTCCTCTTCCCGCTTGGGATCAACCGAGTTCAGACCCGCACTCGCCTTGAGCTCACCCACTTTTTGAGTCAGTGCAAAACGATTTGCCAACAGCAGCACCAAGGCATGGTCAAGGCGGTCAATCTGCTGCCGCAACGAGAGTAATTCTTTCAAAACCTCCGACTGGGCATTGTTGCTGTTCAAGATAGCTCCTGTTGTTCGCGCAAGATCAGCCACCTCTGAACGGTGGTTGTTTGACCGGGAGTATAATGGAAGCCTCGCCCGGCTAAAACCAGTTATAATCGCCGACCATTAAATGACATCCGGCCGGAACCGCACTGACCCATGCTCGTTGACCTGCGCCTGTTTATTCATGCCTGACTCAAATGCTGCCATACCCGATTCGCTCGCCATCGTCCGGGTTGCGGTTCCTACGCCTTTGCGTCGCAGCTTCGATTATCTGTTGCCTGCAGCACTGGCCTTAGGGCATCCCGGCATTCAACCAGGCATCCGTGTGCTTGTGCCCTTTGGCAACAGAGAGCTGACTGCGGTTGTACTGCAACTGGACTCAAGGTCCGCATTGCAGACTGACAAACTTAAGGCAGTCATCAGTATACTGGACAGTGAACCGATGATTCCCGCGCACCTGCTCAGTCTTTGGGTGTGGGCGGCAAAATACTATCAGCACCCTGTTGGGGATGCACTGCACACGCTGATGCCAGCGAGCCTGCGTGGCACTGCATCAGCCAAAATCAAAATTCGCGCCATCGACAGCCAACAATCGCGAACCAGACACACCTATCCGGCAGAGCAACAACAACTACTTAACTCTGCACAACAAGCTGCTTGCGAACAGATTACCGGAGCCCTTGGTCGATACCAGGGTTTTTTGCTCGACGGGGTCACCGGCAGTGGCAAAACAGAGGTCTATCTGCAAGCGATTGCCAGGGCGCGGGCGATTGGTAAACAGGCTTTGGTGCTGGTACCAGAAATCAGCCTGACACCTCAGACACTGGCCCGGTTTCAGCAGCGTTTTGAAGAACCCATTGCAGTCCTGCATTCCGGTTTAACAGCAAGGCAGCGATTAAATGCGTGGCTGGCCGCGTCGTCAGCGCAGGCTGGCATTATTATCGGAACGCGGTCTGCCGTTTTTACCCCTATGTTGGCACCGGGCCTTATCATTGTTGACGAAGAGCACGATGGTTCCTTCAAGCAACAGGATGGCTTCCGTTATTCAGCACGAGATCTGGCCGTGATGCGCGCATCGGCAGAACAGATCCCGATTGTGCTGGGCTCTGCAACGCCCAGCCTCGAGAGCCTGCACAATGCCTCGTCAGGGCGCTATAGCCGCTTGCAACTGCCTGAGCGAGCCGGCGTGGCAAACAAACCAGCCTTTGTACTGGTTGATACCCACACCCAAAACATGCAACAAGGATTTTCTGCGCTGTTGCTGGATCACATCCAACGGCACATCCGGGATGGCAATCAAGTATTGGTGTTTATCAATCGTCGTGGTTTTGCTCCCCTTCAGCAGTGTGGCGATTGTGGCTGGACTGCCGAGTGCACGTTCTGCGACGCACGTCTGACCATCCACAAAAACCCTCCGCATCTGTGCTGTCACCACTGCGAGCGGCGGCATCCGATTTTTCGTCACTGTCCTGATTGTGGCGGCAAATCCATGCAAGCGGTCGGTGTTGGCACTGAACGCAGTGAAGCCTTCCTGAAACAATGTTTTCCGGCCACGGATGTCATCCGCATTGACCGCGATGTGACTCGCAAAAAAGATGAACTGGAACGTTTGTTGGCCAAAGTTCAACATGGTGGCCCCTGTATCCTGGTGGGTACACAAATGCTGGCCAAAGGACATCACTTCCCAGATGTGACATTGGTCGCCGTACTTGAAGCTGACAGTGGATTGTTCAGCGCAGACTTCCGCGGCCAAGAGTTTATGGCTCAACTGCTAACACAGGTCGCCGGCCGGGCAGGGCGCGCTGACAAGCCTGGCGAGGTGTTGATTCAAACCCGGCATGCAACGCATCAAAGCCTGCAGCTACTGATTAACCGTGGTTATCATGCGCTGGCCGATCAATTGATGCTGGAACGGCAAAGCACCTGCATGCCGCCCTTTACCTATCTGGCCTGTTTGCGTGCCGAAGCCATCAACAGTCAGGCGCCGATGGAATTTCTGATGAAAGCGCGTGCCTTGATTGAACAACACTGTGCCTCACAACTTCCGCATCAGGCCATCATGATCAACGGCCCGTTGCCTGCGCCCATGGAAAAGCGTGCCAATCGTTTCCGCCAGCAATTACTTGTCCGTGCCCATCAACGGCACGACCTGCAGCAATTGCTGGGAACCCTGTGTCTGCAACTGGAAGGCCTGAGCAGTCAAAGACTCGTGCGCTGGTCGGTGGATGTTGACCCACAGGATATGATGTAAAGCCCGGATGCGTGTATTATCTGCACCCTTGACTGAGCCACAGCCTTTTTGAGGATAGACCGTCAGATGGAACAGGATTTCGCAAAAAGACGCACCCGCACACCACTGGCTGAACCTTCCGCGGTAGCACAGCCATCCAGCCTGGGATTACTGTTGACGGGGCTGGTTACCGGAATTGCCGTCGGATTGTTTATCGCACTGATGGTTTACCTCTCAGGGGCATTGCCACCAGCACCCGGTCATGTTGTTGCGCCGGACAGTCGCGAGATCGAGACACCCGACATTGCAAGCACTGACAGCGAAGGCGGACTGACCCAAGAGCAACAACGGGAAGCACAACGCCTGCAACTGGAGTTTTATCAGGAACTACCTAATTACGAAGTGGTAGTCAATGTGACACCCGTTGAAGGCGCTGTGTTGCGCAATCCCGCGGCTGCGGTCGCCAGCACTGGCAGTAGCCCCCTGGTTGAGACTGACACCGCTGTTGAAAACATTCCTGTAGTGACGGATGACACCAGTGCGGAAAGCCCTGCTACTGACAACACCGAGACGCAGACAGTGGCGACCATCCCCGTTGATGTGACAGATCCAGTCTCTGCCGCTTTGCTTGAAATCAGCAACAGGGCTCCCGTGGTCCCCGCTGCTTCTGCGCAAGCAACGGCGCCGGCATCGACCGAGGCTGACATCAGCCCTTCCTTTATGCTGCAAGCCGGCGCCTTTCAACAGCAGGCTACAGCCAATACTCAACTGAACAGATTGCTGGGGCTTGGGCTCAATGCCCGCATCCGCGAGGAAACCTTGCCCGGCCGTATACTTTACCTGGTGCAGGCAGGGCCTTATGACTCTCGTGATGACATGTTGCAGGCCGAACGCGTGTTACGCAGCAACAGCATCGACAGTATGAGAATA
>CANHAR010000155.1 GCA_947458495.1 Gammaproteobacteria bacterium
CACGATTCTGCTCACCAATCTGGCTGTAACCCGGACACCCTTCTGACAAGTGGTAAATCATACTGTTGCGATTTCCGCGAATCTGAGCGTCCACCAATGAGTCAAGCACCTACATCCAGCTCAACTCGCCGGTGACAAATGGGTTGTGATGCCCCATCACCCGCGCAATCTGTCTGTCACGCTCCATCTCCCAGGCTGCTGTCACTGGAAACTGAGCATCCCATTGCAGATACCGACGTTGCAGCGCTTCGGATAACTGCAAGCCATAACGCTGATGCATATAAAAATACATGCGGGCTATCTGCCCCTTGACGGCATCGCGTGGTTCCACAATTCGCAGCCCGGAATCCACTTGAAACTTGCAAGCACCATACTCAACGTGATCACCGGCAATCACGTCAAAGTGATAATTGGAGCGATCCGCATTTATCTCACCCAACGCCGGCACAATATTGTGCATATCCGCTTCCATGGCATTAAAAACAGCATCCGTGCGATTACAGTTTTCACGCTGCCACTCATGTCACTCCGCCATCACTGACTGACCATAATGTCCCGGAAAAACCTCAGGACTATTGTTCCATCGGCAGCGTTGAATAACGCTCAAGAAAGCGCTGATAAAGTGCTTGCTGATTACCAAACAAATCAATCATACGCCCCTGAATAAAGGCCTCCTGAAGTTGATTGGTGCGCATATCCAGTGCGTCGCCGCTGGAAATAAAAAACGTGGCATCTTTTCCGGAGACAAGCGTACCAATACGATCCGCAACACCGAGAATCTCCGCGTTGTGAGAGGTGATCATCGATAACGCTGTTTCACGGTCGAGACCGTATCCAGCCGCAGTACCGGCAAAAAATGGCAGATTACGTTGTGAATCCAGCGCCGTTTCTCCACCGCCTATGCCAACCAGAATGCCCGCCTCGTGTAACTGAAAAGGCACCTTGAATTGTTCATCAACATCAAACCATTCCTGAGCGGGCAAAGCGTGCACAGATTCGTAAATCACTGCGACCGACTCTGCTATCAACAGATCCTTGACCTTCAGTGCATCACGCCCCCCCACAAGCACAATCTCTGACACGCCATAACTGCGCGCAAACTGCACACTGGCAATAATGTCTCGCGCGTCATTGGCATGGATAAACAACTTGGATTCACCCGTGAACAGTGGCTGCATTGCCTGCAAATTGAGATTGAGCGGCGAACCGTTATAGGTGCGAGCATCCTGAAACAGGCTGTTCAGCATCTGAATCATGTAGGGATAATCAGGATTATCCGTGTTTTCAAAAACACCGGTCGTTTCGTTTCGCTGACGCCGGATTCGGTCCGGCCAGTTCATGTGCATGGCGGCATCGGCTTTGAGCAGAGAATCCTCCCAGTTCCAGCCGTCGAGTTTAAACACACTGGAACGACCGGAAATCATGCCGCCATCGGGCGTCACACCCGCCGTGAGAATGCCATTAAAGCGGAAGGTCGGGATCAGCTCAGAATCCGTGTTGTAAGCAATGGCGGATCGCACACTGGCATTGATGTCACCGGTTTCCGCCACATCGTCGGTCGCTCGCAGGTTGGCAATCTCGAGCAAACCCAGCGAGGTGTTAGGCAACACAAACCCCGGATAGATATGCAATCCTTGCAGATTGATCAACTGATGATTAAAAAACTCCGGGCGATTGGCATCGGTACCCACATAGGTAATCACCCCCTGATCAAACGCCAGCACACCATTGTTGATGACAGAGCCGTCACCGATATGGATGGTCGCGTTGGTAATCGCAATAGGTTCTGCCTGATCCGGCGCAGGCGTTGGCACCCAGGCCATGGTGACCGGTATTGCGGTCACTAACAGCGAAGCCAGTACAATCATTGAAATGTTGCGCATAGATTTACTCCCCTTATTCCGCTGTAATTTTTGAAATGATACGCGACCGCTCACTGAGAATGTCGCGCCGAAGCTGTTGATCACGTTCGCGATCAAAGTACGCTACACCATCAACCCAGGTTGTCATCGCCAACGCATACACTGACAAGGGGTGATCATTCCAAAGCACCAGATCCGCATCTTTGCCAACACGGATACTGCCCATGCGATCGTCCAGATGTAAAAGTTTTGCAGGATTGAGCGTAATCATTTTTAAGGCATCCGACTCACTGACGCCGCCATATTTGACGACCTTGCCGGCTTCCTGATTAAGTCGTCGTGACATCTCTGCATCATCAGAGTTAAGCGCCACCACCATACCCGCCTGCTGCATCAATGCTGCGTTGTAAGGTATCGCTTCACGCACCTCCCACTTAAAAGCCCACCAGTCTGAGAATGTGGAACCACCGGCACCATGGGCAGCCATTTTGTCGGCGACCTTGTAGCCTTCCAGAATGTGGGTAAACGTATTGATCGTAAAATCAAAACTGTCAGCAACATGCAACAACATGTTGATTTCAGACTGCACATAAGAATGAGCGGTGACAAAACGTTCGCCGTTGAGGACTTCCAGCATGGCGTCGCTGACAAGATCTCGTCGCGGGGCAGTTGTGTTGCGTTGTTGCGCCGCCGATAGCGCGTTGTAAGCGTTCCATTGCTGTTCATATTCACGCGCTTGACTGAACGCATCAATAAACACTTGTTCAACACCCATTCGCGACTGCGGATAACGCACCGACGCTGGGTTGGTGCTGCGTTTGACGTTCTCACCTAACGCAAACTTGATGAACTCAGCACCTTCTTCAATTCGCAAACCCTGCGGGCTCAGACCCCAGCGCATTTTTATCAGCGAGGACTGGCCACCAATGGGATTTGCCGAACCGTGAAGTTGTTGGGCTGCCACCACGCCGCCAGCAAGATTGCGGTAAATATTGACGTCCTGTGAGTCCACTACATCGCGCATGCGCACCATGCCGGAATTGGTGGCACCTTCGTTGATCGCAAACAACGCAATGTGAGTGTGTTCGTCGATAATGCCGGGGGTCAGATGTTTTCCTGTACCGTCAACCTCCAGTGCATTGCCCGCATCAATATCATTGCCCACTGCTGCTATCTTTCCGGCGCGTATCAACACATCGGTCTGGATAATGCCGGAATCTTCGTTGGTCCATACCGTCGCACCACGAATGACCGTATCCTGCTGCACCGGCAACACTTCAACACCATACGCAGCAAAAGGATACAAGACAGGAGACGGTAACGGCGCCACGTTCTCGGACACTACCTGCACGGCATCTTCAGGGACAGGAAGATCCGCGACACGCTCCAGTTGCCAGCTCACTTCTTCACCTGCAGATGTCAATCCACTCCCCTGCCAGCCGTTGGCATTAGACCAACCACTGAGCCGCGTATTGCCGGCATCGCCTTGCAGCACAAAATTGATGTTTATCATCTCGGTGGTCAGGTCCACTGATATCTCCGCGCCCTCAACCGCCTCACCACTGCTGGCATCCACCACACTGGCTTCAATTTTTGCCGCGTCAACGTCCAGAGTCACTGCCAGGGTACGATCCCCCGCCTGCAATTGATAACGGCCGCGGTGCTGGTCAAAACTGTCTGCCAGTATAAAACGCTCACCCTGAACCCAGTTTTCCAGCAAGCGCGCATCTTCAGTGAACAGTGGCGCCGAACTCACCAGCAAATTTGCCAGACGACCGCTTTGCAGACTGCCTGTGCGCTCCTCTACGCCCAGCATCTGCGCGGGGACACGCGTCAGTGCATCAATGGCCACCGAGGCTGGCAAGCCATTGCTGACAGCCAAGGTCATGTTCTCGTGGAATTTTTCTTCCGCACCGCTACTGGTAAGGGCAAAACGAATGCCATGTTCATGAAGCACACGTAAACCATACGGCGCTAACTCCCAGTGCTTGAGATCGCTGAATGACACATCGTCCGCCACAAAGGGATCTGCTACTTCAGGTGCATCCGGAAAATTCACCGGCACAATCAGACTGGCACCGGTCGCCGCCAGCTCCGGAGCACGCTGGTAGGCGTCATTACCGGTTTTAATCAGATACTCGGACCCAAACTCCACTGCCACCTCATGCAGAGTTAATGCCTGCTGCCAGTTACTGACTTCCATGATTTGTGGCAATGCCCGATTGTTGATCCAGGCTTCCAGGGATTCATCGGTAAAGGGGCGTGGAGAAAACTGCTCGTACCACTGTGCATCAAGATAGGTCTGGCGCAGCAGCGCAATGGAGCCCATCGGCGAGGATGGTAATGATTGTCTGGAACTGCCCTTACTGAGTGAATAATGGGCGGCGGCATCGGCTAAGAGGACAGACTCGTTGGCGTTTTTACTGCCCAACAACACCAGGCTTGAGGTGCCACGGGCAATGCCATCGGCGCGTAAACTCAGCACCATGGAGAAACCGAGCTTGCGCAGTTTTTCTGCACTGGACTGTTCAGGTTTAAAATCCTGCACGGCGCGGTAGTGCGCGCGGATGGCATCATTGGCATTGTACGCCAGCCCGCTGGACTCCAGCACTTCAGCTCCGCCACCAGATGCCGGGCGCCCGGGCTCCGGGACACCGTAACCAGTATTGATATCAATCAGCCCTGGGTACACAAAGCGGCCACGCATATCAATCGCGAAGTATCCGGCGGGCACATTACCTGCCGGCAACACATCAACAATCAAACCGTCGCGGATCAGCAAGATACCGTTATTCAGATATTGACCATCGGGTAAATATAACGTTGCGCCGGTAAGCGCCAGCGCCTCACTGCGATTGTCAGCAATACCGTTGGGTGTTGCCGTTTCCTGCGCTAGTGTTGATGAAAAAAACAAAATGAGACTCAGACTCAAGATCAGCTGTCTGATTGAAGGAATTACCATAATGACACTCCGATGGATTACGCCCGATATGAACTCGCCATGCTTGGAATTTAAACGCCTGATGCTTTAAATTCAACGACAACCTAGGAATGCCAAGCACGGAGCTCCCATGTGCGGACGATTTAATGTCTTTGATTCCCCTGAAGTCCAGATATTACTGAAGGTGCTGGGCATGGCCGGTGCACAACTGCGTTATTCAGCAGATGTGGCACCCGGCTCGACTATTTCTATCATCCGTGAGTCTGATCAGCACCGACAGGTTTGTGATGCCATCTGGTGGCTGATGCTGGACAGACAAACACTAAAACCAAACTATGCCTACGCCAGCTTCAACAGCCGCTGGGATAAACTCAACACCAAGGGATCATTAGCCTACCAACCCTACCGGCAAGGGCGCTGCATCATTCCAGCCAGCGCGTTTATCGAAGGATTAGGGGACAGGCGCAGCTATCATCAGATTAAGCTTCAGAACGAGGCCATTGCTTTTGGTGGCTTGTACAAGCACTACCTTGATCCCAACACCGGCGAGTCCATTTATACCGCCAGCATCATCACGCTGGGACCCTTGCCGCAGTGGCAGCAGATCCACCCCAAATCAATGCCGTTGATCTTGCCAGTGCAAGACTCGGCGATGATCAACAGCTGGCTGAACCCGGCGCAGCAGGATGTCACGCCTTTTGAAAACCTGCTGATACCTGGTATCCGCAGCACACAGGTCATCACCCCGATAGGCAAACCCAGTCAATGGAATCCGATCGGTGCGTCATTTATCCTGGAAAGTGACACACACTGATCCGCAGAATTCACAAAAAACCGCACCCGCCACACACCGGATCAAGGTGCTTTTGGCAGACGACCCATCAGATAAAACTCATCATTGGGACGCATGCTGCTCATATTGGCGAGTCGGTTTGACAATGCAAAAAATGCTGCAATAGCGCCGATATCCCACACATCATCATGACTGAAACCATGGGAATGCAGTGTTTCAATATCAGCCTCCGATACCGTCTGTGCCTGCTGCGATACTTTAACTGCAAACTCGAGCATCACTCTCTGCCTGATCGTGACGTCGGCTTTGCGGTAATTGGTCGCCAGTTGATCTGCAATATGCGGGTTTTTTTCACGGATGCGCAAAATCGCTCCATGAGCAACCACACAATAGATACATTGATTGAGACCTGAGGTTGCCACCACAATCATTTCACGTTCTGCTTTGGTGAGGCCGCCCGGTTTATCCATCAGTGCATCATGGTAGGCAAAAAACGCACGGAATTCGTCAGGCCGATGCGCCAGCGCCAGGAACACATTGGGCACAAAACCGGACTTTTCCTGCACGGCCAGAATTCTGCTGCGAATGTCTTCTGGCAACTCGTTGATAACAGGAATCGGGAAACGACTGATTGGCATGTCTGACACAAAAGCCTCCGGGCTGCTTTTTATGGTTCAATGTGAATTGGTGCAAGGACGTTTGCCTGGCACTCTGATGGTACATGATTCACCACGTGCAAACACACCGTTTACCCGTTCCACCAATTTTGGGAGAAATAACTTGTCCTACAGCACCCTGGATTACCAGCTTGACGATCGCATACTCACCATTACGCTCAATCGACCGGACAAAATGAATGCCTTTACCGTCACCATGGCCTATGAACTGATTGATGCCTTTGAGCGTGCCAGTGCCGACGATGCGGTAGGCGCAGTGATTGTGACAGGGGCAGGCCGCGCGTTTTGTGCGGGCATGGATCTGTCGGTAGCCGGCAATGTATTTGGTCTGGATGAAAGCATGAAGCCGACACCCGCCGAGTTGGATCAACGTTTTGAAGATGAGGACATGATTACAGGTGTCCGTGATACGGGTGGCCGAGTGTCGTTGGCCATTTATGCGTGCAACAAACCGGTGATTGGCGCCATCAATGGGGTTGCTGTAGGTGTGGGTGCCACCATGACTTTGGCCATGGACGTGCGCCTGTTGTCAGACAATGCGCGCATGGGTTTTGTATTTGGCAAG
>CANHAR010000156.1 GCA_947458495.1 Gammaproteobacteria bacterium
ACAACACTGGTTTCAGCATCCCACGAACCATCCCACTGCATATTCATGGAACGTTCCGGCAAGATGGTGCCATCGGTTTTGGAACCGCCCAGATTGACACGCATCATGTAACCGTAGAGACCTTCGCCAGAGGCATCAATACTGATCACCACACCATCACGTTCCAGGCGAGTGTCCCGCGGTGTCATGCGCGCAACCAGCGTATTGGTATCCTGATAATTCATCACGCCAACATAAATGCCGCGTTCAGTATAAAAAATCTTGGTTTCAGTTCTGAGCGACGCTTCTTCCAAGGTGTCAGGCAAAATAACCTGCATACCATCTATCGCCGGAATCTGTTGCCAGACCCCTTCATCAAGGCGCCCGTCCAGCGTGATATTGGCAGCAGTTTCATCGATGCGAGTCAGTTGGGGAATGACTTCCTGGGACTGCAGTGAGGACAGTGGCGCTAGCACGCCCAGCACACAAGCAGAGGTGGTAATCACGAGATACAATTGACTGACGTTTTTATTTTTTACCATGATCCCTTGCTCATTGTGCAGGACGGTTACGGAGCAACCGCTTATTTTATTGTGATGCAGACAGGGGAATATAACCGTGAAACCCGGAAATACTTCCCTGGGCTACAATTAGTTGCAAATGCAGGTCATTGCAAATTCGGGTAATTACCAATGCACGACCAACATGGAGGGGTGCTTCAGACCCTGTTATCCCATCTGGCGCAACAGATCCCGCGCTTCACCGGGCTGCATAAACCATCGCAAGGACTTAAGCGGATCAGGTAACTGGACATCAATCGCATCGGCCTGGCCTGTTGTTGATAACAGTGTGCGCTTGGCCTCGGCCAGTGCCTTGTCACAGTCCAGCACTAAGGCTTGCCGGTCTGAAGCCAACAACGGTGTGTTCAACTGTGTATTCCAGTCAATGTTTTCAACCGATGGTTTTGTGATGCTGGCATGATGCCCGCCAGAGAGTCGCGACTGATGGCGCCAGACCCCGGAAACCGGGTCGTATTGATACTCAGGCAATAGTCGCCAGCCAAACTCAGCAACCAGTTCCAATGCCCCAAGCAGGTAGGCAAACTCTTCATCAGAGATAAAGTAGTTAAAGTTAAGCCGTATCCAACCGGGTCTTAACACAGACACGCCTTTAACCACGGCAGATTCAATTTTCCGGCTGTAGTCCATGTCCATTTTCAGCAATGTGTGAGCATAAGGCCCAGCACACGAACATCCACCTCTGACCTGTATGCCAAACAGATCATTTAACAGAGATACCACAAACCCGTAATGCAGTTCCTGTCCCTTGTGTCGGATTCTCATAGAAAAGATTGGCAGCCGCTCGCAGGAATCACCGCCCAGCACTTCAATGTTGTTGCAGAGCATCAGTCTGCTCATCGCCTGATGACACATGGCACTTTCGCGCGCTTGAATGACATCAGTGCCCACCTGTTGCTGAAGTGAGAACACCAGCCCTGCGCGTATTGATTCAATAATCGCGGGGGTGCCACCCTCTTCCCTGCGCTCAACATCACTTACAAACACATGATCTTCGGGGGTCACGTATAACACGGTGCCACCGCCGACCACAGCTGGCACTTTGTTCAGGAACAAGGATTGTTTGGCGACGAGTATCCCGGGCGTTCCTGGCCCACCCACAAATTTATGTGGCGACAGAAAAACTGCATCCAATGGATGCGTGGCGTTCATGTCGATCGGAACATAAGGGCCGGCAGCCGCATAGTCCCAGCAAGCCAATGCTCCGAAACGTTTAAGCACAGACGTCACCAAGGCGACATCCGTTTTAATGCCAGTAACATTTGAGGCTGCAGAGAAACTGCCAATCAATAAGGTGCGGTGCTGATGTCTGAGCAAGGCGGCTTCCAGTGCTGCGATATCGATGCCACCATCAGTACTCAGGGGTATCACTTCCACGATGACAATACTTTCACGCCAGGGCAATTCATTGGAGTGATGCTCATAAGGGCCGATAAACACAACAGGTCGATTGTGATCTGCGATGCACTGGGATAAACCACACTGAGAATCAAGTTCAGCAGGCAGTCGTAGATTCATGATATCGATAAGTTTATTGATGGCAGAAGTTGCGCCTGAACCACAGAATATAACCTTGTCGTGCTCCTGCCCGTTAACGGCCGAGCGCACCATGCGGCGGGCCGATTCGCGCCACGCGGTTGTTACAGCGCCTGTTAACGTGGTTTCAGTGTGGGTATTGGCATAAAACGGCAGCACCTGATGGCGGATAAAATCTTCAATAAAATCGAGACCGCGTCCGGACGCCGTATAGTCGGCATACACCAGAGGTTTTAGACCGAAGACGGTTTCAACGGGCATGTTCTGACCGATCACGCCTTGGCGAATTTTTTCAATTAAAGTGCTCATAAACCCAGCCCGACTGAATAATCAATGGCAGTAGTCTAGTGTCAACAGCATGGAACATTGTGCCATAATGTGTTATCAGTACGACAAAATACGAAACATTGTTTCTTATAATTAATCAATACAGGAATAAGTAACCATATTGTTGCCGGCTATCGCTGAGGTGTGGCAGATGAACATAGAGTTGGATTCGCAGGACCGTCAACTGCTTGAACTGATGCAGCAGGACGCTTCTTTGTCTGTGGCTGATCTGGCTGACAAAGTTGCTATCTCAAAGTCTGCCTGTTGGCGGCGCATACAGAAATTTGAGGAGAGCGGCGTGATTCGCCAACGAGTCACTTTGCTGAACCCGGCCAAGCTGGGTCTGGGTTTGACGGTGTTTGTCACTATCCGCACCAATCAGCACAATGCGGCTTGGGCGGAGAAATTTAATTCGGTTGTGCAAAGTGTTGAGGGCGTGCTCGAGGTCTATCGCCTTGGCGGGCAGATTGACTACCTGTTAAAAGCCGTTGTGCCTGATATGCCGGGTTATGACCGGCTTTACCAGAAATTGATTGATGCGGATCTGTTTGACGTCACCGCCAGTTTTGTTATGGAGGAAATCAAGGCAACCACCGTGTTACCGATCAGATCCTCCAAACCCCGGAACCGAGATTGATCAGGCAGGAACACGCACCCAACCCTCCATCAGTACCCGGGCGCTGCGACTCATGATGGCTTTTTTAACAGTCCACTCGCCATTAACTTGAGTAGCCTCTGCACCTACACGCAAGGTGCCTGAAGGATGTCCAAATCTGACAGCCGTTCGGTTTCCCCCGCCTGCCGCCAGGTTAACCAGCGTTCCGGGTATCGCCGCCGCAGTACCTATTGCAACCGCTGCAGTGCCCATCATGGCGTGATGCAACTTGCCCATCGACAGTGCTCTGACCAGTAAATCAACGTCAGTGGCACTGACAAGTTTTCCTGCGGACGATACATAGTCTTTTGGTGGCGAAACAAATGCCACCTTGGGCGTATGCTGCCGGCTTGCAGCCTCACTGATGTGTTTGATCAAACCCATCCTCAGAGCGCCGGCGGCGCGAATATTCTCAAACATGGCCAGCGCCTTGGTATCACTGTTAATGGCGTCCTGAAGCTCTGTGCCTTGGTAACCGATATCCGCTGCATTAACAAAAATAGTCGGGATGCCGGCATTAATCATAGTGACATTGAAGGTTCCGATTCCCGGTACTTCAAGGTGATCAACCAGGTTGCCTGTGGGGAACATGGAGCCACCAGCATCGCCTTCACCTTCATCTGCCGGGTCAATGAACACCAGCACAACTTCTGCGGCCGGGAATGTCACTCCATCGAGTTCAAAATCTCCGCTTTCCTGCACTTCTCCTGCGCGTACAGGCACATGCGCAATAATCGTTTTGCTGATGTTGGCCTGCCAGATTCTCACCGAACAGATACCATCACGCGGAATTTTGCCGGCATCCATCAGGCCTTTGGTGATCGCAAAACCGCCAATGGCGGCCGATAAATTACCGCAATTGCCGCTCCAGTCGACAAATGCCTTATCGATGGACACCTGGCCAAATAAATAATCAACGTCATGATCCGGCTTTGAACTTTTACTGACAATGACGGTTTTGCTGGTACTCGACGTCGCGCCGCCCATGCCATCAATCTGTTTTCCATAGGGGTCAGGACTGCCAATTACTCTGAGCAACAACTGATCGCGGTCCTTGCCTGGAACCTGCGCGTTCTTAGGCAGTTCGTCAAGAACAAAAAATACACCCTTGCTCGTGCCCCCGCGGATGTAGGTGGCAGGAATTTTTAACTGTGTGGTAAAAGTGCTGTGTGGATGACTCACGCTGCACCTCCAACGCTTGACTCCAGAAAATCCTGTGCAAACCGCTGCAGGACGCCGCCCGCTTCATAAATAGATACTTCTTCATCACTGTCTAAACGACAGGTCACCGGCACGGCAACCGACTCACCGTTGCGGCGATGAATGATTAGCGTCAGATCACTGCGGGGTTGACGCTCGCCAGCCACATCAAAGGTTTCAGTGCCGTCGATAGCGAGCGTTTTACGCGTCGTGCCGGCTTTGAATTCAAGTGGCAATACACCCATGCCAATCAGATTAGTGCGATGAATTCTTTCGAAGCCTTCTGCAACAATGGCCTCAACGCCCGCCAGACGCACCCCTTTGGCTGCCCAATCCCGCGATGATCCCTGTCCATAATCTGCGCCGGCAATAATGATCAACGGCTGTTTGCGCTCCATGTAAGTCTCAATCGCTTCCCACATGCGGGTAACTGTGCCTTCCGGTTCTATACGTGCCAGTGATCCCTGTTTGATCTTGCCATCAACAACCACCATTTCATTCTGCAACTTTGGATTGGCAAACGTGGCACGTTGTGTGGTCAGGTGATCACCACGGTGGGTGGCGTAGGAATTGAAATCTTCTTCCGGCAAGCCCATTTTATGCAGATACTCACCCGCAGCACTGTCCATCATAATGGCGTTGGAAGGTGACAGATGGTCTGTAGTGATATTGTCTCCAAGCACAGCCAGTGCCCGCATGCCGCTCATGGTGCGTGTGCCGGCCAGAGCACCTTCCCAGTAAGGTGGGCGGCGGATGTAAGTTGATGCCGCTCTCCAGTTATACAGGGGGCTGACATTATTTTCAGCTGTTCGATCCAGATCAAACATCGGTATATAGACCTGCCTGAACTGTTCGGGTTTAACCGACGCTTTGACAACTGCGTCAATCTCTTCATCAGCGGGCCAGATATCTTTTAAACGAATCTCACGCCCGTCAGCGATGCCCAGCACATCCTTTTCAATATCAAAACGGATAGTGCCGGCAATGGCATAAGCAACCACTAACGGAGGTGATGCCAAAAAGGCCTGTTTGGCGTAAGGGTGAATACGTCCATCAAAATTGCGGTTGCCTGATAAAACAGCGGTTGCGTACAAATCCCTGTCAATGATTTCCTGCTGTATCTGCGGTTCGAGGGCGCCAGACATCCCGTTACAGGTTGTGCAAGCAAACGCCACTACGCCAAACCCAAGCTTTTCAAGTTCAGACTCCAGACCCGCTTCCTGCAAGTACAATTTCACGGTTTTGGATCCGGGCGCCAGTGAGGTTTTAACCCACGGTTTTCGCGTTAACCCCAACTTGTTGGCGTTTCTGGCGATTAACCCTGCCGCCACCACGTTGCGTGGATTGCTGGTGTTGGTACAACTGGTGATTGCCGCAATAATCACGGCACCATCAGGCATCTGTCCCGCAGCTTCCTGCGCGCGAGCCCCAGGTAAATTGACTGCAATGCCTTTGCTGGCCAGATCTGCCGTTGCCACTCGCGCATGAGGATTACTGGGGCCGGCCATATTCCGGACCACCGTTGATAAATCAAACGCCAGTTTCCGCTCATACTCTGCACTGATTAAACTGTCAGCCCATAAGCCAGTCTGTTTAGCGTAGGTCTCAACCAATTTGACCTGCTGGTCTTCGCGGCCTGTCAGTTTTAAATAGTCGATAGTCTGCTGATCTATAAAAAACATCGCGGCAGTTGCGCCATATTCCGGCGCCATATTGGATATGGTGGCTCGGTCACCCAGCGTTAACGCTGCAGCGCCCGCACCGTAAAATTCCAGATACGCGCCGACTACTTTTGACTGACGCAGGAATTCAGTCAGGGCCAGCACCATATCTGTTGCGGTAATACCCTCCTGAAGTTTACCGGTGAGCTCAACACCAATAATGTCTGGTAACCGCATCCACGATGCCCGTCCCAGCATGACGTTTTCAGCTTCCAGACCTCCGACCCCAATGGCAATTACACCCAGTGCATCAACATGGGGTGTATGGCTGTCTGTGCCTACACAGGTGTCCGGGAACGCCACACCCTTATCGACGTAGATAACCGGTGACATTTTTTCCAGATTGATCTGGTGCATGATGCCGTTGCCGGGAGGAATCACATCTACATTTTTAAAGGCTTGTTTAGTCCAATCGATAAAATGGAAACGATCCTCGTTTCGCCGGTCTTCGATTGCACGATTTTTTTCAAAGGCCTGGGGGTCGTAACCACCACACTCTACGGCCAGTGAATGGTCAACAATTAATTGAACCGGCACCACAGGATTGACCTTTGCCGGATCGCCGCCCTTATCAGCGATAGCATCTCTGAGCCCTGCCAGATCCACCAATGCCGTTTGCCCCAGAATGTCATGACAAACCACACGCGCCGGGAACCAGGGGAAATCCAGATCACGTTTGCGCAAGATCAGCTGTGACAGTGAAGCAGTCAGATTTTCCGGGCTGCAGCGGCGTACCAGATTTTCAGCCAGCACCCGCGATGTGTAGGGTAGCTTTTCCCACGCTCCGGCGCTGATTGAGTTGACTGCGTGTGC
>CANHAR010000157.1 GCA_947458495.1 Gammaproteobacteria bacterium
AGCATATGGTATTCCGGAGTCATTATGAAAAAGTTAACCGTAGTCAGTGTTGGCACTCTTGATCAATACCAGCAGCAACGTCCTGCAATCCGACAGGCCATGATTGAACATAAGAACAACCGCCGCCTAGCGCTGGGCCCAAACGCAACGCTGCATTTTGAAGACACCATGACCATGAAGTATCAGGTGCAGGAGATGATGCGCGCGGAGAATTTACGGGATGCGGAGTCAATTGTTCAGGAACTTGAAGCCTATAACCCATTGATTCCGGATGGCAGCAATCTTAAATGCACGTTTATGATCGAATACCCAGAGGAATCAGAGCGCCGATTAAAGTTAAAAACTCTCGTCAATCTGGAGCACCAGGTTTTCATCCAGATTGAGGGGTTTGATCCGGTTGCACCTGTTGCGGACGAAGATCTGGAGCGCTCAACAGCCGACAAAACCTCAGCCGTTCATTTCCTGCGGTATGAATTTACGCCCGAGATGATCGCGGCAGCCAAAAGCGGGGCGCGATGGGCGGTATTCAGCACTCATCCTGCGTATCTGCATAGAATTGATCCACTCCCTGAGAATGTCAGAAACTCTCTATACAGAGACTTCAGCTGATTCGGATCTGACAGGTCCGCACGCCGTGGTGTATACTTGCCAACTTTTCACGGTAATCACCAAGGTTAATGTAATGTCCAGCAAATCGAAAAAAGACTTACCCGTCTGTGATAGAAATGAACTTGCGCGCCAGATGGACGCTTTTCTGAAATCAGGCGGCAAGGTGCAGCAGATACCCACTGGCACCAGTGGTCAAACGCATACTCGCGGCCCTCGGCAGATTATCCTGAGCCACAAAACTGCAAATTAATCGTTTTTTCAGAAGCCGCCGATATTGTGGCGGCTTGAATTTTGATCGTTCCTTGCCGCTTTATTCAGTCGGCCCCCATTTGAACAATCTCGTATCCCTTGCTCTGCAGCATTGAGATCAAGCCATGCTCGCCAACAAGGTGAGCGACACCGACCAGTACAAATTCTGTTTCAACGGTATCGAACATAGCCTCAATCTTTGGCATCCAATTGTTGTTCCTGTCAACAAGAAGACTTTCGTACAAATCGGGGGTTTCTGTCAGCATGGGTGCCACAAACTCTTCTCGCAGCGATTCCGTATTGCCCTCGCGCCACGCCCGAACCATCGATTCAATAGCGCTGCCCATTTCGGCAAAATCGCGGATTGAGTACATAACAAGCTGGCTTTCATAACCCTCGCCCATACTGGCTAACATAGCGATCTGGTCATTAATCGTCTCAAGCTCTCCCCGGGATTTGCCTTCTCCCATGGCCTTGGTAAAGAAGTAGGCATCAACCCCTTGTGGAGTAAATCCAAGCTTCTGGAATTCCATAACCGACAAGGTGCTGAGTAACAGCCCAGGCTTAAATGTTTCTAACATCGCCAGGGGTATACCCGTGCCCGCGGCGTATTCGCTTAGCGCCGCATAGGCATCCGCGCTAAGCACGGTGCTCAGCGTGCGTCCATCCTGATAAGTCAGCTGCTGGAGCATAAGCTGCTGCAACCCCACGTCAGACATGGCGCCGATATCCGTTTCAAAATGCAGACTTTGTGATGCTTCAAAGGCCTGTTCGAATGCGGCGGGCAAGGGATAGTCCTGCTGCCTTAACAAGTGAAGGGTACCTGCAAGGTAAATTATGCTGTCACCCTTGCTGATCTGCCAGACAGAGGTTTGAGCAAAACCACCTGCTGGCAACAAAATTACGTAAGTCATTACCAGGCAAGCAAGCAACTTCCGTTTACTGAATCCGAATACATAAGCTGACGTCATGTTCATTGTCCTTTGATGATGTCTGAAATTTAAAAAGCCATTGCCGGGTTAAACCAGATAAACTTAATACCTGTAAAACTGCATAAACCATCATTCACAGAGCCTTGGCTCACACCAAGAGAGACCGGATTGGCCAGACTTCTTTTTCGACTCCGCAATGTGCCTGACGACGAAGCTTTTGAAGTCCGGGAATTGCTTAATGAACACAATTTCTCTTTCTACGAGACAACCGCTGGAAACTGGGGCATCTCCATGCCCGCCATCTGGCTCAATGATGAGACAGACTATGAGCAAGCACGCGACTTGCTCGACACCTACCAGCAAGAGCGTGTCCGGCGCATGAGAGCAGACTATGAGTCAGCTCGTGCACGGGGAGAAGCTGAAACCCAGCTTCAGGTGTTCCTTCGTGAACCCGGTAAAACTATCAGCCTGCTTGTTGTCATTGTAGTGTTCCTATATCTGAGCATCACAGCTTTCTTTTAACTTTAGACGCTGCCGCTATTACGCCTCATTTATAATATCTATCATAAGAATTTTTATATTCTATTTCACCTATTCAATTTAAACCTTTATGTTGGCGCCCGTCTCAGTCATCGCCAAACTCGGCTACACGATAAAGGAGTAATCAAGTGTCTCTAATCAATACTGACGTTAAACCATTTAAAGCAACCGCCTATCACCATGGCAAATTTGTTGAAGTCACCGACGCACATCTGAAGGGCAAGTGGTCGGTTGTCTTTTTCTATCCTGCTGACTTCACCTTTGTGTGCCCGACAGAGCTTGGCGATCTGGCAGACAACTATGCCGAGTTTCAAAGCCGTGATGTGGAGATATACAGCGTGTCTACCGACACTCACTTCACTCACAAAGCATGGCATGACAGCTCAGACACCATCCGGAAAATTCAATACCCAATGATTGGTGACCCGACTGGCACTATCACACGCAACTTTGAAGTGATGATCGAAGAGGCTGGCCTGGCCGAACGCGGAACGTTTGTAATAGATCCGGAAGGCAAGATCCAGATAGTGGAAATCACTGCCGGTGGTATCGGCCGCGATGCATCGGAATTGCTGCGAAAAGTCAAAGCAGCCCAGTACGTGGCATCCCACCCCGGTGAAGTATGTCCGGCAAAGTGGAAAGAGGGCGAGGCAACGCTGGCTCCCTCACTGGATCTGGTCGGTAAGATCTAAGCCGCATCAAGCCCGAACAGAAGCCCGGGCGTTCATTGCCCGGGTTTTTTTTGCCTGAAATTCGTATTGAAGAGGAATGTGTGATGCTTGACGCCAATTTAAAAACCCAGTTGAGGGCATATCTGGAAAAGGTGATTCGACCTTTCGAGATCGTCGCGTCGCTGGACAACAGTGACAAGTCGCGCGAGCTGCAATCACTGTTGCAGGAGATTGCCGGGCTGTGCGGAAAAATCACATTGCGCGAAGATGGAGATGATACTCGTCGCCCATCTTTCCGACTGCAGAGAGCGGATGCGGAAATGCATCTGCAGTTTGCCGGCATCCCGATGGGACATGAATTCACATCGCTGATTCTTGCTCTACTGCAAACCGGGGGACACCCACCAAAGTTGTCTGATGAAAAAATTTCTCAAATCAAAACCATCGAAGGTGAGTTTCTGTTCGAGACATATTTTTCATTGTCCTGCCAGAATTGCCCGGATGTTGTTCAGGCACTGAACGTCATGGCGGTTCTTAATCCTCGCATCAAACATATCGCCATTGATGGCGCACTGTTTCAGCAGGAAGTTGATACGCGCCAGGTCATGTCTGTGCCCAGTATCTACCTGAATGGCCAACTTTTCGCCCAAGGTCGCATGGGTGTTGACGAAATTCTTGCAAAAATCGATACCGGCTCAGCGACACGTGAGGCTGCCAAACTGAATACCAAAGAACCCTTTGAAGTATTGATTGTTGGTGGCGGTCCAGCTGGCGCTTCCGCCGCAATTTACGCAGCACGTAAAGGTATCCGTACCGGTGTCGCGGCAGAACGCTTTGGGGGACAGGTGCTGGACACCATGTCTATCGAAAACTTTATTTCTGTGCAGGAAACCGAAGGCCCGCGCCTGGCGCGTGAACTGGAAGAGCACGTCAAGCACTACGACGTCGATATCATGAATCTGCAAAGAGCGTCGGCCCTGGTGCCTGCAATGGAGCCCGGTGGATATCACGAAGTACGCTTTGCCAGTGGTGCCTCACTCAAAGCCAGGTCTGTCATTCTGGCAACCGGTGCGCGCTGGCGCGAACTGAATGTCCCCGGCGAGCAACAGTACCGCAATAAGGGCGTTGCTTACTGCCCGCACTGCGATGGTCCCTTGTACAAAGGCAAACGCGTGGCTGTTGCAGGCGGCGGAAACTCGGGCATAGAAGCCGCGATCGATCTGGCAGGCATCGTGAAACACGTCACCGTTCTGGAATTTTCAGATACCCTGCGCGCAGACGAAGTGCTGCAACGCAAACTGCGTAGCCTGCCCAACGTCGACATCATTACCATGGCACAAACCCTGGAAGTCATTGGTGACGGGCAGAAAATGACCGGATTGCAATACAAAGACCGTCGCACAGATGAAGTGCACTCACTGACTCTGGATGGCATTTTTGTACAGATCGGTTTATTGCCTAACAGCGAGTGGATAAAAGGCACTGTCACCACATCACGTCATGGTGAAATTGAAATTGACGCCAAAGGTCAAACCAATATACCCGGCGTATTTGCAGCAGGTGATGTCACCAATATACCTTTTAAGCAGATTATCATTGCCATGGGCGAAGGGTCCCGCTCAGCACTCAGTGCCTTTGACTATCTGATTCGCAACTGACAAGCGCTTTATAACCCCGCCGACATCTTTAGCAATGCCTGCGGGGTGATGGGCTCAGCAAACCAGTCTCAGTACATGCCTTTGATTGCCATTTGCAGCGCAAACACACTGGTGCGTGCCGTGACAAACAACACATCACGATTCTCTCCGCCAAAGGTCATGTTGGCCGGTGCCAGCGGAAATTCGATCGACTCAATAAGCTGGCCACCAGAACTGTACACGGAGATATTCCGGCCACCGGTCAGGTAAAGATTGCCCGCCTCGTCCAATGTCAGACCGTCAGAACCCTGAGGTGCAATCAGCCGCTTATCGCTGACCTGCCCCGGTGCGCTCAATGTGTATGCAAATGTCTGGTTACCCAGATGATCCGCTACATAGAGCGTAGAGCCATCCCGGGTGCCAATCACGCCATTTGGTTTGACCAGATCCGTGATGATTGCCTGTGCCTCGGTGGCACCAGCTGCAAGGTAATAAACGTAGTAGCCCGGCTGCGGATTATTGGATTCATCACCGTAACGCGGGTCGGTGAAGTAGATACCGCCGTCGGCATCAATCCAGAGGTCATTAGGGCTGTTAAACGGCGCACCATTGTGCTGGTCGATCACGACACTGGCTACACCACTGTCATCCATACGGGTAATGCGCCCGGCGCCGCCTTCAGCACCAAACAACTGCCAGTTGCTGTCGAAGAACAAACCATTATTGGCATTGGTGTTTTCTCTGAAAGTTTGCAATTCCCCAGCCAGTGTCCACACATGAATGCGGCTGGCAGGGATGTCTGAAAAATATACGTTACCATCCGCATCAGCTGCCGGGCCTTCCGTAAATGTGAAGCTGTCCGACAGCAGCGTGACCGATGCGTCCGGCGCTACCAGCGGTGCTGTTTGCGCAAATGCACTGCTGCTGAATGCCGAAATCAGGCCAAATAGTAGTCCTCGATAATTCACCGACAGTTGGGTCTTGTTCATGATCATTCTCCTGTTTTTTACGACGGCCTGCTTTTAACCACGACCTAGGAAAGGTTGTCTGGGGTCGAGCACTGTCGCATCAATAATGGTCGCATTTGCCGGCATGCTCAACATCAGCACCGCAACACGTGCGATGTCTGCGACGTCCATTTTTGGTTCGTTGATGACGGACGCCGGCGCATTGTCCCAGATATCCGTATACACGTTACCGGGATGCAGGCAACTGACCATGATGCCAAGCTCGCGGCCTTCAACAGCCAAGGCGCGTGTCATTCCCTGCAGACCAAATTTACTGGTGGTGTAGGGAACTGAACCAAACCGCGGAACCTGACTGGAAATACTGCCAATGTTGAGAATACGACCGCCGCCGTTGTTTTTCATGACACGAAAGGCTTCACGGCTGTACAGAAAGGCACCCGTCAGATTGGTATCCATGACCATCTGGAAGTCTTTAAGCCGCAGATTTTCAATAGCGCCAGCACGGGCGATACCGGCATTGTTAACAACTGCGCTCACCTTACCAAACAGCGCCAGTGCTTTTTCAAAAACGGCAACGGTGTCTGGCTCGCTTGCAACATCGGCAGCTATGCCATGTGCGTTGGTATTACCGAGCTTTGCCAATCCTTCATCCACACTGGTCTGCGAACGGCCGGTGATCAGCACGCGCGCACCTTCGGCCAGCACAGCCTGCGCAATCGCCAGACCAATGCCCCGCGTACCGCCGGTTACAACAACAACGTGTCCTTCCAATAACTGAGCCATGCGCGATATTTCTCCTGAGTAAAGCCGGTTGCGGACAGGAGAAAGACAATATCACCTCAGTTTATGCTTGGCCACTGAGCGGCCAGTTCAGTTGCCGCCGGGGCATCACTTTCCACAGGAGCAACCAGCATGCCTGTCACTGCGGTTGGCAACTGCGATACCATGATCCGATCCCCCGCGCGCAGTTCCGGAGATCTGACCAGCAATTGGTACTGACCCAGATGATCTTCATACTCGCCGACACGTTGCACTACCAGAGCCGACAGACGGTTATGCTCTATCCGGTAAATTCGGGTGTTGTCGTATAACGCATGCAGGGGAATTGACACAACATCGGCTTCAGCCGGCAAATTCAGACTCAGCTCCACTACACTGCCCAAGGCCAGCACAGAATCGGCTGCC
>CANHAR010000158.1 GCA_947458495.1 Gammaproteobacteria bacterium
GCATTGGTACCGGAGGTCGGAGTCGAACCGACACGCTTTTAAGGGCACCGGATTTTGAGTCCGGCGTGTCTACCAGTTTCACCACTCCGGCATGGGGGGTGTGAAGCGAGCGCGATTATAACAACATTGATTGTTCTGGCAATCACTATCTTTTAATCAGATTCAGCGTCTGGATTTAACACGTTCAGCTGAGTATTCTCTGCATCGTGGTGACATCAGAGTTTACCCAAACGTTTTTGCAACTACTTTTCCGCACGCAACTCACTACAAACTGCTCATTGCAAACACTGAAAGGAACCAGGCTATGAAACGAATGTTAACAATGTTGCCGTTGTTACTCGTGTCTTCATTGAGTCTCGCGCAAATCCCGGCGTTACCTGATGACGCACAAACACTTGTCGATGCGGTGATGCCGCAGGTCATCGAATGGCGCCGCGACTTCCACCAGCATCCCGAACTTGGCAACCGCGAATTTCGCACCGCTGGCATCATTGCTGAGCATCTGGAGTCGCTGGGCCTGGAAGTGCAGACCGGCATTGCGCACACCGGTGTTGTTGGTATTCTCCGAGGCGGTCAACCTGGTCCGGTGGTGGCTCTGAGGGCAGATATGGATGGCTTGCCGGTAGAAGAACGAGCGGATGTTGCGTTTGCCTCACGCGTACGTACTGAATATAACGGACAAGACGTTGGTGTGATGCATGCCTGCGGTCACGATAATCACATGGCGATACTGATGGGGGCAGCCAGTGTCTTGGTCGGAATGAAAGACGAGTTGCCGGGTACCATCATGTTTATCTTTCAACCAGCAGAAGAGGGCGCCCCCGAAGGTGAGGAAGGCGGCGCAGAATTGATGCTGAAAGAAGGTTTGTTCAACACCATCAAGCCGGACGCTGTGTTCGGTCTGCATGTGTGGCCAATTCCGGCCGGGCAGATTGCCGTGCGTGAAGGCGGCACAATGGCCTCCAGTGATGAATTCACCATTCGTGTCAATGGCCGGCAAACTCATGGGGCGGCGCCTTGGGCGGGTATCGACCCGATTGTCGTCGCTGCTCAGATAGTGATGGGTTTGCAGACCATTCCAAGTCGCCAGTTGGATAGCACCTTGACGCCGTCAATCGTAACGGTAGGCGCTATAAACGGTGGAGTTCGCAGTAACATCATTCCCGACAGCGTTGAAATGATTGGTACGCTGCGTACATTCGATGCTGAGACCCGTCGTCAGATTCATGAGCGCGTTGAACGTACCGCCACGCAGATCGCTGCCAGTGCTGGTGCAACCGTGGATGTAAACATCAATCTTGGTTATCCGGTGACCTTCAATGATCCTGAGTTAACCAGACAAATGGCGCCGACACTGCAACGTGTTGCGGGCGAACGGTTTGTTGAGGCGTCGCTGATCACCGGTGCTGAGGATTTCTCTTATTATGCCAACGAAGTCCCCGGTGTATTCTTCTTTCTGGGCATCGGCGCGGATGATCCGGCGTTGGTTCATCCAAATCATTCTCCGTACTTTTATGCTGACGAACGGGCGCTGCCTGTCGGCGTAACAGCCATGACGGCGCTGGCACTGGATTTTTTGCGTAACGGCGCTTTGTAAATTTGCTAACCAATAGTGACAAACCCATCCAATAGTCCCGGGAGGACTTATGCCTTACCTGTTAACAATCAATGGTCAATCTCACGAGGTTGATGTTGAAGGTGATATGCCACTGCTTTGGGTAGTGCGAGAACAACTTAACCTGACCGGCACAAAGTTCGGTTGTGGCATGGCGCAGTGTGGCGCCTGTTCTGTGCAGATTGACGGTGTCGCGACACGCACCTGCGTGCTCACGGTTGCTGATTCAGTGGGCAAAAACATCCTTACCATTGAAGGCTTGCAATCGCCGCAGGCCCTGGCCATTCAGAATGCATGGGTTGAATTGCAAGTGCCACAGTGTGGTTACTGTCAATCGGGGCAGGTTGTATCAGCAACAACATTGCTGGAGCAGAACAGTAATCCAAGCGATGCCGATATTGATGCCGCCATGTCTGGCAATATCTGCCGTTGTGGCACTTATCCGCGTATCAAAGCCGGTATCAAAATGGCCGCGGCACAGTTTTACAACGCAGCAGGAGCCGCTTAATGAACATTCATCGTTTTCTGAAATCTGCTGCGGGACATCAGGCTGTTGATAACAATCGTCGATCTTTCCTGAAAGTTAGTGCGGGCACGTCTGCCGGTTTGATGTTGGGCGTGAGTTTCAACGGTTCTGCACTTGCGCAATCCGCTGCTACCGAAGCTGCGTTGGAATTAAACGCTTTTGTGAGCATCACACCCGATAACGTAGTGAAAGTGCTGATCAAGCATCTTGAAATGGGACAGGGCGTTTACACCGGCCTGGCAACTTGCATTGCTGAAGAAATGGATGCGGCCTGGAGCCAGGTTGAGTGTGAACATGCCCCGGCGAATACCGCAAGATACGCAAATCTGCTAATGGGACAGCAGGGTACCGGAGGCAGTACTGCAATTGCCAACAGCTTTATGCAGATGCGCCAGGCGGGTGCCGCTGCCCGATCTATGCTGGTATCTGCGGCAGCAGCAAAGTGGCAGGTGCCAGCCAGCGAAATCACGGTCACTGATGGCATGTTAACGCACGGCGCACGATCCGCGACGTTTGGTGAATTAGCGATTGCAGCTGCACAGCAGCCGACGCCCGATGCCGGCAGCCTGACACTGAAGATACCAGCCGAATTTAAACTGATAGGCCAGGAAAACACCTTGCGCAAGGACGTTGGCAAACACAACGGCACTGCGATTTATACACAGGACGTCAAACTGCCTGGAATGCTCACAGCTGTCGTAGCGCACTCGCCACGTTTTGGTGGCAAGGTCAAATCGTTTGACGCAGGCGCGGCGCTGGCACGCCAAGGTGTGCAACAAGTATTTGAAATCGATAGTGGTATTGCTGTTCTCGCAACTGATTATTGGTCAGCCACCAAAGGCCGTGAGTTGTTGAGAATCGAATGGGATGACAGTGCCGCTGAAACCCGCGGCACTGCGGATATTCTGCAACAGTATCGTGGCCTCGTAGATACTGCAGGCGCCGTCGCCGAGTCTCATGGCAATGCAGAACAGACATTGGCTCAGTCCGCCGATGTGACTGAACTGGTGTTTGAGTACCCGTATCTGGCTCATGCGCAGATGGAGCCGATGAACTGTGTGGCGCAAGTAAACGGTACCTCAGCTGAAATGTGGTATGGCTGTCAGAGCGCCTCTGGTGATCAGGCGGCCATTGCACAGTTACTGGGGACCGGTATCGAGCAAGTCAAAATAAACACGGTATTTGCAGGGGGCGGATTTGGTCGACGAGCAAATCCGGTCTCAGATTATGTGTTGGAGGCTGTGCGTATAGCCCAGCAGGTCCAAGGCACACCCGTGAAACTGGTGTGGTCGCGTGAAGATGACATGCAGGCGGGTTATTACCGTCCCGCTTATGTGCACAAACTGTCAGCGTCGCAGGATGCAAATGGCAAACCGGCAGCTATTCAGATCAGGGTTGCCGGTCAGTCAATAATGGCCGGAACATCGCTGGGCGCCATGATGATTTCAAACGGCATTGACATCACTTCTGTTGAGGGATTGTCAGATATGTCTTATGACATACCTGAGCGTCAGGTTGAATTACACTCACCAGAAGTTGGTATTCCGGTTCAGTGGTGGCGTTCCGTTGGCCACACACATACCGCTTTCAGCAAAGAAGTATTTATTGATGCTTTGGCGAGAAAGGCGGGCGCTGACCCGGTTGCATATCGACTTGAATTACTGAAGAACAATCCGCGCGAAACTGCCGTACTAAAGTTGGCCGCCGAGAAAGCTGGCTGGGGAACAACACAACTACCCGCAGGTTGGGGGCGTGGTGTTGCAGTGCATACCTCGTTCGGTTCAACAGTGGCGGAGATTGTTGACGTTTCTGTTCAGGGCAATAACTTCAAGGTTGAACGAGTTGTGGCGGCGATTGACTGCGGTATCGCCGTTAATCCGAATATCGTCAGGGCTCAGGTGGAAAGCGCCATCGCTTACGGGCTCTCTGCTGCTCTGGCTGATGAGGTGACTCTGACCGCCGGCAATGTTGATCAAACCAATTTTCACACCTATCGGGTATTGCGTATGAATGCCATGCCGTCTGTGGAGACGCATATCGTGCCTTCAACCAATCCACCATCGGGTGTTGGTGAGCCGGGTACTCCTCCGATCGCGCCCGCAGTTGCCAATGCTTTGGCTGCGGTGACCGGGCGGACGTTCACGCGGTTACCGTTGAAACTGGCCTGATCAAGATCCGCAACTGGCACTGCACCCTCAATAGCACGGTGCAGCGCCCGCTGCGGATTTGGTTACTTACACGGAGGCTAGAAAGCGCCTTAGTTCTGTCCAGGTCGCTTCCGGGCTATCCACTTGAAACGTATGTCCCCCGGCAATACCTTTTCCCTGCGCGTTGGTAGATTCCATCTGCCAGATGCCCAACACATCGTACAGACGCCCCATGGGCGCATTCAGGCCCCATAAAACGTTGAGTGGGCATTCGATTTTTTTACCTGCTGCAAGATCTGCTTTGTCGATTTGCATATCCATGCGCGCTGATGCGCGGTAGTCCTCACACATGCCGTGGATTGCTGCCGGGTCCTTATAAATGTCTGCAAACACTTCGCCGATTTCACCTGTACCGCCCCCGGTGATGAACATACCAGTATTTGCAATGATGTCCTCCGGAAAAGGTGTGGGACGCAGGAACAGAAACCAGTGGAAATAGGTTTCAACAAAGGTCAGCGTCACATTGCTATAAAGGTAGTGCGCCGGCACGATATCCAGTACTGTCAGGTTTTTTACCCGCTGTGGATGATCGAGTGTCAGACGGCGTGCGACTCGCCCCCCGCGGTCATGACCTATCAGCGCAAACTCTTCGAATCCCAGCATACTCATCACATTGGCGTTGTCTTGCGCCATTGTGCGCTTGGAGTAATTGCTGTGATTTTCGCCTCCTGCGGGTTTACTGCTCCAGCCGTAGCCGCGCAGATCGGTTAACACGACCGTATAGTCTCGAGCCAGATTTACTGCGACTTGCGCCCATGTAAAATGCGATTGCGGAGCTCCGTGCAACAACAATAGAGGCGGGCCGCTACCACCTACCAGCGTATGGATACTCACGCCATTAGTATCCATTGTCATGGTTTCAAAACCAGGGAAGTACTTTGCGTCCAATTCAACGGCATTGGCGGGGACGCGCGCGAAGGACTGGGGCTGTGCCATCACTTTATGTGGCTGTGCCAATAGTGAGGAACCCAGTAGCAATGCACTGCTCTGCAGGAAGTTTCGCCTTTCACCGGATATAGGTAATTTGTCATTTTCGACATCATTTTTATTGTTCATGTCCTTGATCCTCGGTTACAGAATGGTTGTATTGACACTAAAAAGATCCATGTGCAAACCAGTATCGTATCTGGCGTGTACATAACCTCTTCACTAACAAACCCAATGTTAACGGAACAACTCAAATGAAAAAATCGTTATTAATGCTGCTAGGTTTAATGATGGTCACTGGTCAATTATGGGCTCAGTCACCAGTTGACGGTACCTGGAATTTTGCGATGACCAGCCCGATGGGCTCGGTGAACGCCAAAGTGCTGCTTGTCACCGATGGAACTTCGCTAATTGGTGAGTTTGATCTTGGTGCGGGTCGTAAGTGGCCTATAGAAGAGGGGCTCGTTAATGGTAATGCCATCAGCTTCAAAGTCACTCGTGATGGCGCGGCCATGACCTATGTGATGAATGCCACAATTGAAGGTGATGCCGCCAAGGGGGTTGCCACGGCGATGGGCAGCACTGCAGAATGGACTATGACTCGGGCAAACTAATCCAGACTGATCTGTAAATAGTCCTTCATCAACAAGCCCTCACGGGAGTGATGTCATGATTGGCAGGATGATTCAGATAGCTGTGCTGGGCTTTGTATTAGTGCTGGGAACTCCGGTACTGATAGCTCAGGACCAAAGTGAAAACGAGTCAGCCATTGCGTCAGCGATGGCAGCTCTTGACGAGTTCATGCTGACATTCAACTCGCGTGACCCGGTCGCATGGGCCGAATCTCTCAACTATCCCCATGTCCGGTTTGCCAGTGGAACGGTGACTATCTGGCACACAGCAGAAGAATTCGCTTCGGGCGAGTCCTTTGAACGTCTTGCTGCAGAAGGCTGGGATCATTCACGGTGGATTTCACGCGACGTAGTCTTGGTCTCGCCTGGTAAAGTCCACGTCAATACCGTCTTTCAGCGGTTTAATGCCAATAATGAGTCAATTGGCACTTATGAGTCGCTGTATATCGTAACCCGCGATGCCAACGGGCACTGGGGTACACAAGCACGCTCAAGTTTGGCGCCATGACGCACATTTATGGTTGTGCTTTGTAGTCCACTGGAAATAGCCATCTGATTCGGGCACACTTGCGCCCTATGCAACTATCCGATTTTGATTATTATCTGCCCGACGAATTGATCGCCCGCTATCCGGGTGAGACTCGCACTGGCAGCCGCCTTTTGTGTCTTGATCGCCATACCGGTGCTTTAAAGCATCGTATTTTCAGTAATATCATCGATATGATTCAGCCCGCGGATCTGCTGGTGTTTAATGATACCCGTGTAATTCCGGCTCGCTTGTTCGGTCACAAGGCGACTGGCGGTCGGGTAGAAATCATGATTGAGCGCGTGCTGTCA
>CANHAR010000159.1 GCA_947458495.1 Gammaproteobacteria bacterium
CATCGGCTGGCATTGAATCTGATTTGAATGAAGCGCAATAATGGCCCGGACAAATTGTCTGAGACTCAGGCACCATCATCGATCTGCTGTGTGCAGGTGGAGTAAGGAAAAATGAAACTGTTGCAACACCGTCTGGTTATTGCCATGGGGCTGTCTGCCGCATTACTGAGCGCGTGTGAGACAACCCAGCAGACACAGTCCAGCATGCCGCAAATGCCATCGATGCCATCGTCGTCGATGCCGTCCATGCCCTCGCCATCCAGTTCCAGTTCATCATCCAGTTCATCATCCAGTTCCAGTTCCAGTTCCAGTTCATCTTCAAGCTCGTCATCCGGATCGCAGCGCTCCACGGCCGGCATGCCTTCAATGCCCTCGCCCGGAGCGCGGCAGTCAGGTGCGTCTGCATCCATGCCGGGATTGCCGGATTTTTCCAGTGGGCGCACGCCGTCTTCATCCCAGAGCACAACATCCCAGAGCGGCACAACATCCCAGACCAGCACAACAGGCAGCAGTTCTTCGTCGGGCACATCCGCCAGCAACGGCCAGATGACGCCCGGCACTGCCGGCTCAGGTCGACCTGCAACACCAGGCAACGGCAGCTTGCCCGGCGACAGCACAATGCCGGGGGCTGGCACGCAAGGCACGGCCAGCACTGCCGGCTCCCGGTCAGGCAACAGCGGCGGCACACAGTCAGCTAATACGGGCAATGGCAGTGGCGGAATTAATGCCAGTGTCAACGCTGGTGGCGTCAGTGTTGGCACTGACGGCGTCAGCGTAGGCGCCGGTGGAGTGACCGTTGGCAGCGGTGGTGTCAGTGTTGCAGGCGTGCCGGTCGGTGGCGCATTGCCCGGCACAGGCACCGCATCAGGTACTCAGCAGGGTACGGGAACCGGTGCAGGCGGATTTCCCGGAACAGGTAGTGGCGGTATCCCGGGAGGCTTACCAAGCGGTCGCGCAGGCATTCCCGGTGGTAGCGTGGGTGGTGTCATGACGGCTCAGGACCGTGTAGCTGTGCTTGATGGAGCGCTGGGGCGTGGTTACGAGGATTTTGATGGTCTGATTCTGGCAGAGCGCAGCCGTGCTCAACGTCAAAGCAACGAAGCAGGTGGCGATCCGGCAGGTCTGTACAGTGAAGAGAATCAGGCCGGTGGTGCCGGAGGTATGCCGGGCGTACAGATACCCGGTCAGGGCGAGGGCCAGGGTGGTCAGGGTCCACAGGGCACAGCGATGCCGGGTGGCGTGATCGCCAGCAATTCCGGTCAGGCTCCTCAAGGGGGTGGCTCGGGCGGATCGATGGGTGGACGCCAGGGCGGCCCGTCGGCGGAAGCAGAAGGCGCTTATCCAGTACCTGAGGATATTCCGGGCGGCGACAATGACGATGTGGTTGCACGACAGATTCGCGAAGCCGCCATGAACGAACCCGATCCTGAGTTACGCGAAAGACTTTGGGATGAATACCGACGTTACACAGGGATTTCGCAGTAAGGTGAGCTATATGACGTTAACCATAAGGCAGTTTTTCAAACCATTGCAGGTGTACAGCGTGCTGCTGATGCTGGTACTGGGCGCCTGTGCCACCACATCAGTAAAGTCCACGCAGTTTGTGCCCATCGTGCAGGGCGATGGGCCATTGGATGAAGCGTTGTTGATGGACATCGGTATCCGCGTGTTTGACCCGGGTATCGATGAGATTGATGAGGATGATCTTGACCGCACCAACCCGGAGATCCGCCGAGCCGAGTCACGGTATGCGCCCTATCTGATGGCAGAAACCCTGCAGCGTTCCGGCAACTGGGGTGTGGTCAGAATATTGCCTGCCCCGCAAACCACCATGGACGTCTATCTGGATGGCCAGATTCTGTTATCCAACGGCGAAGGCATGATCATCCGGGTCACCGTCACCGATTCCACCGGGCGCCTGTGGTACACGCGAGAATACGAAGAGCATATCAGCCAGTACAACTACGACCTGACCCAGCGTCAGTCTCATGATCCGTTTCAGGTGATTTACAACAACATTGCCAATGATCTGCTGGCATTCCGCCAGAGTTCAGTCACCGACGAACAGATACGTACCATACGCACCGTGTCCGAACTGCAGTTTGCCGCCAATTTTGCTCCCGATATTTTTGGCAGTTACCTCAATAAAAACGAGCGTGGCATAACCACACTGACACGCTTGCCAGCTGAGAACGATCCGGCGCTTATCCGTATTCGGGATATCCGCGAGCGCGATAACCTGTTTGTTGACACTGTGCAGGATTATTACGCCACGTATGCGCGGCAGATGCGCGGTCCTTACGATGCCTGGCGGGAAATGAGTTTCACTGAGACCATGGCGCTGGAAGAGGCTGAGCGTTCAGCACGCAGACGCTTTATCACCGGTGCGGCCGCCATTGCGGGCGGCATCGCAGCCGTCGGGCAGAACAACGCCGGTGCCCAGATGGCCGGCATTACCGGTGTGGCCGCTGGTGCGTATCTGGTGCGCAGCGGATTTGAGCTGACTCAGCAGGCACAGATGCATGTTGCCGCGCTCAGCGAATTAAGTGCTTCACTGGAAGCCGAGGTAGCGCCGAAAGTCATCGAGCTGGATGACCGGCAGATTATGCTGACCGGTACTGTTGAAGAGCAGTATGAACAATGGCGCGAGATCCTGATGGAAATCTACCTGACGGAAACGGGTGGGCTCTGATGGGTGCGGCAGGCAGCGAAAAAATATCCGCCTGGATCTGGGTAGCGCTGGCTGCGCTTGTGCTGCTGGCGCTGGCGGTTATTTTTGTGTTGCCGAATGTTGTGCAGCAGTATGAATTGCCGTTGACCCCGCGTGTTTCTCAGCCCGTTGTTGAAACCCCTGTTGCCACAGCGGTGGTTCCGTCTGCCAGTCCTGCCATGTCACCCTTTGAAGAAGCACAGAATGCCCGGCAGCGTCGCGAAGCTCAGGATGCACTGGCCAGTCTGTTGGAGCGCCAGACTGATCTGGAGGTGACTAATGTGACGGCCTGGGCCGCTCAGGAATATGAAGCGGCTGTTGCCAGTGCCCGCCGTGGTGATGAGTTTTACCGGACTGCCAATTTTGCCGATGCCACGCTGGCTTATCAGGCAGGTGATCAGGCGCTGGCGCAGTTGCAGGAGCGGCGGCCGCAGGAATTCGAGCGCTTGATGATGGCGGGCGAAGCGGCGCTGCAGGCCTCCGATGCGGCCACGGCGCTGGCGAGTTTTTCGCTGGCGGCGCAAATTGATCCGACTAGCACCGCCGCCGATGACGGTATGCGTCGATCACAGGTGCTGGACGAGGTCGAGCGTCTGCTGGCTGAAGGCGACAGCCTGCAATCGGCCGGTGATCTGGCCGCCGCAGTTGTGCTGTTTGAGCAGGCAAGCGCTCTGGACAGCGCTCATCCGCGCATCAGCGAACTGATGGCCCGCAATGCACAGCTGCAGATTGATGCACGGTTCACCGACGCGATGTCGGAAGGTTTTGCGCTGTTAGAGCAGTCGCAATCGGATCAGGCAATTGTGGCGTTTGAGCGCGCACTGCAAATCAAACCGGGTAACGAGCAGGCTCAGGAAGCCATTGATCAGACCCGCACGGAGCTTACTCTGCTGGCGATTGAAACCCAGCGCACACTGGCTTTATCGCTGGAAAGTGCGGAGCAATGGCAACAGGCCATCGCCGCCTATGACGCTATTCTGGCACTGGACAGCAATCTGGTATTTGCACAGGAAGGCCGTGACTATTCCGCAAGACGCGTGCAGCTGGATGACTTGCTGGAGCTCAACCTCAACAATCCGCTGCGCCTCTCAGAGACTGCGGCGCTGGAAGAGGCCAACGCGGTTTTGCAGATTGCAACAGATCTGGCCAGCGATCTGCAGCAGGACGAAGAGATGACCTTGGGGCCGCGATTGCAAAGTCAGATCGAGCGTACCCGCCAGTTGTTGGCAGATATGCAAATACCTGTGCAGGTTACGTTAATCTCCAATAACGCCACCGACGTCACCATCTTCCAGGTGGGTCGCCTCGGCAGCTTTACGGAAACCAGCCTGGAACTCAGACCCGGTCGTTACATTGCTGTGGGTACCCGACCCGGTTATCGCGATGTACGCGAAGAGTTTGTGGTAGGGTTTGGCCAGCAGCTCAACCCTTTGACCATTTCTTGCAACGAGCAGGTAGCTGCAGTCGACAGGCGCTGAATCCATGCAGGAACACCCGAGCAAACCTGAACAAGCCGGTCAGATCCCGTCTCTGGATCAGATCGACATTATCACCCCGGTCGATTTTTCTCCGCCCCCGCCGCCACAAAACCGCATAACACTGGCGCTGCGCTGGTATCACGCCGTGATTGGTTTGGGCGTGCTGGCGGTGAGTGTGCCGGCCTGGTTTGTGTTGACCGCCCGCTCCGTATTCCTGGATGTATCGCCGCCCGATGCGCTGGTTGATATTGTCAGCGGCATCGCTGTGCAGGTCGGCCCACGGTATCTGATGCGCTCTGGCGAGTATCAGGTTCAGCTCAGTGCGCCAGGCTATTTTGAGTCGCTGGCTGACATCATCATCAGTGATGAACAGGCGCAAACCCTTGAACTGGCACTGTTGCCGCGTCCCGGTCTGGTGAGTGTGCAGGTGACCGGCGATAACGGCCAGGTCTTGACGGGCGCACGGGTGCTGCTGGATGGCGTCGACCTCGGTGTCAGTCCGCTCACCGACGTCGAAGTGACGCCCGGCTCCTATGCACTGCAGGTGCAGCAGCCAAGATATCTGGACTTTAGCAGTACGGTGGACGTCGCCGGCCGGCTGCAACAGCAGTCCGTGGATGTGGTGATGGCACCGGCATGGGCAGAGGTAAGTTTTAACACCCTGCCGGCAGGGGCCGACATTATTGTAAATGGTGAGGTGCTTGGGGTTACGCCGGCCCGTTTAGAGTTGCTGCAGGGAGCGTACGACATAACGCTGAAACGCAGCGGATACAAGGCCTGGCAAGATGATCTGCAGGTCACTGCCGGTGCGGATGTGAGTGTGGCGGATGTCACGCTGGAAGCAGCCGATGGGCTGGTGTTTATCCGCTCGGTGCCCGGTAGCGCCAACGTCACCATCAACGGTGAGTTCCGCGGCCAAACGCCGCTTGAGATTTCACTGCCGCCGGGGCAGGCGCATGATGTGCGACTGTTCCGCACCGGGTTTAACACGGCAGCGCGCTCCATCACCACGGTTGCTGAGCAGGAGCAGGACATCACGGTTGCGCTGGATCCGGTCACCAGTCTGGTGCGGGTGATCGCCGAGCCGGCCGACGCTGAACTGTATGTTGATGGCGAACTGAAGGGTGCCGCCAACCAGACCATTGAATTGATTGCGGCGACGCAGCGCATCGAGATCCGCAAAGAGGGTTTTGTTGCCTACGCCGCTAACTTCACCTCACGTCCCGGCCTTGATCAGGAAATTCGGGTACAACTCAAGACCGAAGAGCAGGCCCGTCAGGATTCCATACAACCGGTGATTACCAGCGCCGGCGGACAGACCTTGCAATTGTTTAATCCCTACCCCTACACGATGGGATCATCGCGCCGGGAGCCAGGCCGTCGAGCCAACGAAACCCTGCGTGACGTCAACATGGAAAAGCCGTTTTATCTGTCGCTGCATCCGGTGACTAACGAGCAGTTCCGGCTCTTCCGTACCGAGCATGCCTCCGGCACCTTACAGGGTGTGTCGCTGGATCTGCCTGACCAGCCAGTGGTGCAGGTAACCTGGTTGGACGCAGCGCTCTACAGCAACTGGTTAAGCGCGCAGGAATCGCTGACCGCGTTTTATGTGATTGAAAATGACGTGGTGACGGGTGTTAACGCAGAGGCCAATGGCTACCGACTGCCGACTGAGGCGGAGTGGGAGTGGGCAGCGCGGGCTGATGGCCAGAGCGGAACACGTCGCTTCCCCTGGGGAGACGACTGGCCACCCAGCGCTGAATCCGGCAATTTTGCGGATGAATCCACCGCCGCTTTTCTGGGTCAATATCTGCGCGGAGTGAATGACCGCTATCCCGGAACCTCCAATGTTGGCTCGTTTATGCCAACAGCACTGGGTCTTTATGACATGGCCGGCAACGTTTCGGAATGGGTGCATGATGTGTACGGCGCAGTCAGTGGGCTCAGCAGTGTCCGGGAAACAGATCCGCTGGGGCCGGACGAGGGACGGTATCGCACCATCAAGGGCTCGAGCTGGGCGCATGGCACCATGTCAGAGTTAAGACCCTCCTACCGGGACTTTGGTGAAGAAGCCCGTAATGATCTGGGTTTTCGCGTTGCACGGTATCTGGGGGACTGACAATGAGACGGCATCAGCGATTGGCAAGCAGGTTGTTACTGGCAGTGATGACGATCAGCGTCGCATTGTCTGCATCACTGTATGCTCAAAGCACACAGCTGCAGCCAAACCAGGCCGGCCAAAACCAGAGCGAACAAAACCAGTCTCAGCAAGCAGCCGGTGAGCAGGCGCAGAACCAGACAGAATCCGCCAGCGGTGATGCGGCGGCGCAGGACACAGCGGAGCCCTTGCCGGATATCGACAGCCAGCCCATCGAGCCGGGGGCGCGCAGCAACGGACGATTTATCCCGTCCGAGCAGATTTCGCAGGATCTGGGAGTGTCTTTTCCGGTCGACATTTAACAACCCAAACAAACATGGCGATGTGATGCGCCACAGGGCAGGAA
>CANHAR010000160.1 GCA_947458495.1 Gammaproteobacteria bacterium
GTCGGCACCATAAAATAAAAATCTATCCAGCGCAGCCACTGGTCTATCTGAGCTTTTTCCAGTGGTGTGCGTCCCAACATGGGCGGACTGTCCGGAAAGGCTTCTTCAAAATAACGACAGATCGCCATGGTTTCGCTGACACAGTCACCGGAGTCCAGTTCTAGCATGGGCACTTTTTTCATGGGGTTTTTAGCAACAAACTCAGGTGTCAGATTGTCACCGCGTTGCAGATCCATCTGAATCATTTCAACCTGGTCAAGCAGGCCCTTTTCAGCCAGAAAAATTCTGACGCGACGCGGATTGGGCGCGGTCTTTGTCTCAAACAATTTCATCGTGATGCTCTCCGGTAGAACGCGCGTCCTGATCAGTCGGCAGACTCACATTGCCCCTGACTGTTGCGCGAGGTGAACCGGAGTGTCGCATAGGCCGCGTTTAACTGGCTACCACTGTCATCGCCGTCAGTCATGATGGCAATGCCGTCAAGCTCGGTAATCGCTTCTCCAAACGCTTGCTGCCAGTCCTGCTGGATGTCGCGGCTGTGCGATTGCCACTGGTTCGCCAAGGTGTTGCCTGTGTTGAGTGCCCACATCTGGGCATTGTCGCCAGCATAGGCGTTTGCCCAGCGCGTGTTGACCGGTTGATTGGCAGACCAGACATAGTTGATGGTTTTGGCGCGCCAGAACCGCAGTCCGCCGCTGCGCACAACGTAGACGCGGGCTGCGTAATCGTCGCCAGTTTTGCTTTGTTCAGCCAGCGTGTCGGGGCCAGTGGCGTCGATACGCCAGCGCCAGTGAAGACAAGGGGTCTTCTGCAGATCAATGCTGCCTTGCCGGTAAAACGCACTGGCAGTGCCGGCTGCAGTTGCAGTCAGGATGGTGTCACCATCCTCAGGTGTCGGCAGATAACGGGTTTCTCCGCTGAACGATCGCGACTCCCAGCGCTTGAAGTCACTGACATCCAGTGTTGACATCGACGTTGGTTGCGCCTGCAAAGGCACTGACAGCGGCAATAACAGGCAAAATATCACGCTCGGTTTCAGGGTACGTGGCATGTTTCTCAGTCAGTAAAAATTGGTGAAAATCCCATCTCCCACAGGAAAACAGTCAGCCCCATCAGCGACACCATCAGTACCAGTCCAACAGCAACCGTAGCGCTGGCAAACAGAAATCCACGTTCTTTTGGCATGTCGTAGACGATGGGTATGCCAATATAGAGCAAATAGATTGTATAAGCAGCCGCTAATGTGCCGAGTAACATATCAAGCCACAGGTTAGGATAAAAGCCTGTCAGCCCAACCAGGAACATGGGAGCACACATGTACGCGGCAACTCCGATAGCATGTGCCGCATCATCATTGCGGGCGTCATAAGTCTTTGCCATCCAGTGAATCATCATGCCCAGAAATGCCACAGCGCCGAGGATCGTGATGTAGAACATCCCCATCATCATTGCTGCTGACTCCGATGTCAGGCGGATGGAGCGACCCGATAATTCCCAGCCGATCTGCGACGCGCCGTACCACCAGGCTATCGGTGGCAACACGGCAACCCAGATCAGGTAGCGAAAATAGTGGCCCGCCACAGAGTCATTGCGGTCGCGGATGCGCTGCCATTCTTGTTGCGGGTTGGTCAACATGCCCAATATGTGCTTCATGACCTTATCTCCTTTGTGTGATACCGGCAGCGCTGCAAATGGCCGCCGCACTGTTGTTGTTATCCCAGGTTATTCACCAAGGTCCAGACGCCTGACGCTATCATGCCCAGCCCGGCACATTGTCTGATCCAGGTCAGTTTCAGCAGTGGCAGCAAAAACTGCAGCAAGCCTCCACTGAGCAGGACAAACGGCAAGGTGCCTAATCCAAACACCATCATGATCAACAGACCATGCAGGCCACTGCCACTGGCGAGAGCCAGACTTAATACACTGAAAACTATTCCGCATGGCAGCAAACCCCACGCAATACCGGCCAGCAGTTTGTTTGATGTGTGCTTAAGCGACAGATGCCGCACGCGCCGCAGCAGCGGTTGCCAGAGCCGGTAGGCCTGGCGTTCCAGCGACAAAACCCCCAGCCACCACCCGCTGGTATACAGGCCCAGCACCATCAGCAACAACCCGGACAGTGCCTGTAACAGTACCAAGGCGGAAGAATGCAAGCCGCCGAGCAAAAATCCGCCGGTACCGGCGAGAAATCCAAGTGCCATGTAGCCCACTATCTTGCCAGTGCCGTAAATCAGTGCATCTGACATCAAGGGCAGAGAAAATCCTGCAGCCATCAAGGGTGAATGTGTAACGGAGCTGGCGATCAATTCCGACGATTGTGTCATCGGTGCGGGGGCTGGCCGCGCGGTGAGCAGATTGCTGCGTCCGCCCATCAGCAGCGCGCTGGCAATGCCTCCACACATCGCGAGGCAATGTGGGGCGCTGAACAGTCCAAGCGCAAACGCGGATATCAACTCGCCCGTCAGGGTACTGACCATCATGTCAGCGGCAGCGCTCATGGCCTGCCCTCATTGTCGTCGTCAAATAAAATTGACCAGGCCTGTCGTTCCAGTTCATCAAACTGATCATGTCTGACGAACCAGATAAAACCCCAGATCGCAAACACCACCAGCACCAGACCCAGAGGAATCATCACAAACAGCACGTCCATGTCAGTGCTCCATCCATCGCAGGCGCCCGGCGTTGCTGACCACCAGCACGGACGACAGGCTCATGCCCAGCGCCGCAAGCCACGGTGACACCAGGCCCATCAGGGTCAGCGGGATCACCGTGAAATTGTATACAACGGACCACGTCACATTCTGGCGAATGATGCGCTGGCACTTTCGTGAAAACACCAGGATAGCGGGCAGCATGCGCAGTGAACCGCTCAACAGCGTGGCATCGGCACTGTTCTGCACAAAACTGTCGCGGGGCGTGACAGCCAGTGAGGAGTCGGCCGCGGCCATCGCCGCCGTATCGTTAATGCCGTCACCGACCATCATCACCCGCGCAGACTGCTGCAGGTCGCGGATGGCATTGACCTTGTCAGCGGGGCTCATGCCAGTGCGGATATCCCGAATGCCGAACAGCGTGCGGATGGTGTCCGCTTGCATGGAGCGGTCACCGGTGAACACCGCCGTGCGCAGACCTTGCTGATGTAGTTTGCTGACAATGGCACTGGCTTCGGCGCGTGGTGTGTCTTGCAGACAAAACCATGCCAGCGCCTGCTGTTGTCGGCTCAGCACAATCCAGTGTCCGCTGCCGGCGGGTTGTGGTGCGCGCGTATCCGGCTGCGGCAACGCAAACTCAGCTAAGCCCAGCCGGTAATGCTGTCCGTCAATGTCGCCGCTGACGCCGTATCCCGGCACCACCTTGTTGTTGCTGACGAACAACGTATGAGGCGCGTTGAACGCATGGGCAATGGGATGTTCGCTGCCGGCTTCCAATGCGCTGGCCAGCGACATACACATCTGCTGGGGGTCAGGTATCCCGTGCAGTGCATCCGCGTTCGCCAGTACGATGTCGGTGACCTTCAGGTTTGCTTCGGTCAGCGTGCCGGTTTTATCAAACACCACTGCCGTGGTGTCTGCCGCCCGCTCCAGAAACGCGCCGTGTTTGATCACCACCCCGTGTTTGCGCAGCGTTGTGGTGGCTATGCTGTAAGCAACCGGGGTCGCCAATGACAGCGCGCATGGGCAGGACACCACCAGCACCGTCATCATAATCACCAGATAATCGGCGCTGCCGGCCTGATACCAATAAATGCCAGCCGCAGCTGCAATCAACAACACAGCTGCCACAAACCAACTGGCCGTGCGATCGGCCAGTTGCGCCCAGCGCGGGCGCCAGGCACCGGCCTGTTCGTTTAACCGCGCAATCTGGCGAATAACAAATTCGCCCGGCTCGCACTTGACCCGCACCAGCAATTCACCGTCGTGATTGACGGAACCCGCCAGCACCCGTGCGCCGGGTTGTTTGGGTTGTGGAATGGCTTCGCCAGTGAAGGCCGCCTCACTGACGCCGCTGTGCCCGCGCACAACCAATCCATCAGCGGGGATGGTTTCGCCCGGCATCACCAACAGCACATCGCCGGCCGCCAGGGTTTCCAATGCCACACGTTCAGTTGTGCTGATGGAGATGCTGTCTGTGTCCTCAGGATGGGTAGCGCGCAGCACCGAATCCGGCAGCAAATGCTGCAGCAGGTCCTGACTTTGCTGAAAATGAAAACGCGACAACAATTCCGCATAGCGTCCGATAAGCAGGAAAAACGTGAACATACAGGCAGTGTCGAAATACACCTCAACACCATGGGTGAGCGTGTTGAAGACGCTGAGCAGCCATGCGGACACAATGGCCAGCGATACCGGAACGTCCATGGTCAGCGTGCGGTTTTTTATTGCAAACCAGGCGGCGCGGTGAAACGGCCACGCGCTGTACAACACCACCGGTGTGGTCAGCGCCATACTGGCCCAGCGCAACAAAGCCAGGAACTCGGCTTCCATCTCACTGCCAGACATGTAGTCGCCAAAGGCAAACATCATCACTTGCATCATGCCGATGCCGGCGATGCCCATTTTCAGCAACAGGCTACGGCGCGTTTGCGTAAATGCCTCGCGTGACGCATCCGGCAGGTCCGCACGCACACTGTAACCCAGCCCTTCAATGCGTTTTGCCAGTGTTGCCGGGCTGTGTCTGTCATCAAAAACCACACGCAGGCGCCGGGTGGCATAGTTTACGTTGACTTCACTGACACCCGCCTCGCGCCCCAGCACCTGCTCCAGCAGCCACACACAAGCTACACAGCGCAGGTCAGGAATCAGCAGCATCAGCTGCTGACGACCATCGGCCAGAGTGGTCAGTGCTTTGTGCAAACGGCTGTATTCAGCGTTGGTGGTATGTTTATCGGCGACCATGTTGGTGCTGCATTGCTCACGGTACTGATAATACGATTCCAGATGCAGGTCATAAATAAACTGCACAGCCGCCTCACAAGAAATACAACACAGTGGCTGCCGGTGGCCGTCGATGGTGACAGTCAAATCCAATCGTGACGGCACCGGCGACTGGCAATGAAAACACTGACGCTGCACGGCGTGGTCTGTGATCATGCGGGCGTTGTCCGTCACCAGGCTGCTCATCAGAAACTGACTCCTGTCAGCGGCGTGGTAATGCGCTGGCGCAAACGCCAGTCATTGTTGGCGCCACGCACTTCCAGATACCAGCGGGTTTCACTGTCCAGAATCTGCAGCATCACCGCCAGCTCGGCAGGCTCTGCCAATTCAAATAACCCTGCTGTGTTAACGGCCGGCAACAACACAAACCCGGCGTCGCGGGTGTTGTCGGTCACGTGGTAAACAAACAGGCGCAAGGCATCTTCGCGGCTGTCAGCGGCGCCGGCACGAGTCAGTTGCAGCGTCATCCGGTTGTCAGCAACAGCCAGATTCACGCTCATTTGCATTTGCTCGGCGGCGTCATCCAGGGCCATGGACTGATTGATGCCGCGACCTTCCGCGTAGTAGTCATCAACCACCAGAATCGCCGGGTTGTTTATGGCCGTGGTGATCAGAATGACACCCAGCACAACAGAAACCGCTGGCATCGAGATCAGAATCCACGGCCAACGGTATCGGTACCATGGGCGTGTATCGGTATCTGGAGCGCTTGGGGGGTGTCTGTTGTTCATGCGGGATTACTCACTTGTCAGCGGCTGTTGCTGTGATGTTGATGGGCTGATAAATCGGCTTTCGCTTTCATCGTGCAATTGGCCATCCTGACTGCTGACCCGGAAGGTAAATGCCTGAATCATGCTGTGCAGTTGGGCGGGGTTCATCAATACCCGTAACATCACGTCGTGAATTTCACCGGAGCTGACATAAACGGTGTGTTCAGGCAGTATTCTTGCGCCGGTCAGACCGTCCAGTTGAATCACAAAATCGTGCGGCTGATTGTCCATGTTGATAATGCGCAGCCGGTACACATTCTCGATACTCCCGTCGGACAACTGTTGATACAACGAGCCGCGGTCACGGATGACTTCAACAGACAAAGGCACTCGATTCCACAATACAACAACAAACAACAGGCTCATGGTCAGCATAGCCACGCCGTAGCCAATCAGCTTGGGTCTTTTCCAGGTCCAGCTTCCTCCGGCAAGTTTGTTCTCCGTTGTGTAGGCAACCAGGCCACGTGCGTAACCCATTTTGTCCATGATGTCATCGCAGGCATCCACACACGCGGCGCAGCCAATACACTGATACTGCAGCCCGTTACGAATATCGATGCCGGTTGGGCACACCTGAACACACATCGTGCAATCGATGCAGTCACCGAGCCCCCCGGTTTTATAGTCGCTATCGCGTCGGCGTGCACCGCGTTGCTCGCCACGTGCCGGATCATAAGAGATCACCAGAGTATCGCGATCAAACATCACCGACTGAAAGCGCGCGTAAGGACACATGTAAATACACACCTGTTCACGCATCCATCCGGCATTGATATAGGTGGCGAGGGTAAAAAACACACTCCATGCAACGGCAAGCAGTGGCAGTTGCCATAACAGCGCGTCGCTGACCAGGTCGCGGATACCGTAAAAATATCCGATGAAGGTGATACCTGTGAGTGCGGCAAACCCCAGCCACAGGCCATGTTTGAAAAGGCGCCGCGATGTCTTGTCAAGCCCGGCTTTGTTCCAGCCTTTGGGTGTA
>CANHAR010000161.1 GCA_947458495.1 Gammaproteobacteria bacterium
ATTTCATCCGCAGTCAGACTGGTCGTTGTCTGTGTTTCCAGCAGGTAGTTGTAATACGCAAGGCCATTGGGTTGTGACACAAGCCCCGTTGACACCTCCGGCACTTTGGCTTTTTCCGCTTCTGCCCAGGCAATCACTCTTTCGTAGGCAGGCCCCAAGTCTTCCATCAGCGCGACTCTGGCCAGTTCCAGCAATTCATCGGCACGCAATTGATCCAGCGTGCCGGCGGTCACCAGCGCTTGCACATCGGTTTTGGCATCTGTCCACAGGGCTGAGTCTTCACCCTCGGTAAAGGGGATACCACTAATGACATTGCGCGACTGCTGAATCACGCCGTCCAGGGCGAAGCCAGGCGTGATCACACCCAGTTGTGAGGACTCCTGTGCGGTCACCAGTAACTGATCCAGTGCGCGGGCAGATTCTCGGATTCTGGAAATCAGCGCCTCAACATCAGCCGCCTCTTCAATCAGGTGGAAACTGATCAGGAAGGTTGGCAGAAAACTTTGGGCGCCATTCATTTGCTCAAAGGTCAGACCGTTATTGCGGAATTGCACTGCCCGTTCGGATTGCTCGTACTGATACATCCAGATATCCCAGGATGTTTTTGTTTCGGCATCGAGTTGCTCGTAGTCAAACTCACGCTGCATTTCTGCGACACTGGCGCGTGCCCACTCGAGCTGCAAGTCAGCACCTGCCATTGAAAAATCATCCAGCTCATTGTTGCGATCTTTGCGCCCCAGGAACGTCAACTGAATCGGGCTGAGCTGCAACAACTCTTCGTACTTGGCATCAAACCAGCTGTTAAGGCGCTGGGATTCACTTTGTGCGTCCTGCGCCACATCGTCAGCGGACTCGGTGGTTTGAATATCAGAGACTGTTTCAGTCGCTTGCTCTGTGGGTTGTCCACAGGCAGCAAGCGCCAGCAACAGGACTAACGCTGTCATGGGTTTTTGCATGAATAACATCCTTGATAAGAAATACCGGAAATGAACAGATGCCGGCTGATTTGAAAATAAAGATCAACGATTGGGGTCTTAAGGGTGTCTTGACGACAAGGCACGCAGTTTATCGGATTGCAGGAAGCCGAGTCCAGCTGGAGATACTGGCGTGCCAGAGGCTAAATCCGTAAACTTGGCCGGTGCTTTGTTTGGCAATTAAATTACAACTGACGGAATCCACTATGAAAAAAATCTTTAACCTGGCTACTGCAAGTATTGTTGTTGCGCTCGGCATCACGGCCTGCTCACCCTCAGAACAAACGCCGGCAACCACGTCCGCTGAACAAAGCACACCGGCCACGCCGGCTGAGCCAACACAGCAGACACTGACCTCCGGTTTGTTCCTCGACGACTTCGACAGAAATGTGCGTCCACAAGACGATCTGTTTATGTTTGTTAACGGCACTTGGTACAACAACACCGAAATACCCGCTGATCGCTCTACCTACGGTGCGTTCAACATGTTGGCTGAGGCCAATGAACTCCGCCTGCGCAGTATCATTGAAGATGCCGTTGCCTCCGGCGCTGCAGATGGCAGCAACGCACAAAAGATCGGTGACTTCTATACCAGTTTTATGGACGAAGCACGGATTGAGCAGCTTGGACTTACGCCCGTGCAGCCCATGCTTGATCGTATAGCCGCAATTTCCAGTCACGCTGAGTTAACCACCACCATGGCTGAGCTGCGCCGCAGCGGACTGAGTGAACCGTACGGCTTTTTTGTGTCAGCCGATGCCAAAGCCCCGGATGTGAATGCCTTGCACCTGAGCCAGGGCGGACTGGGTTTGCCGGATCGTGATTACTATTTCCGTGACACGGAAGACTTTGCGAGAATTCGTGACGAGTACGTCAAATATCTGAGTGCCATGCTCAACGCATCCGGGCATACCGATGCCGACGCCGCTGCACAGCGGATTTATGACCTTGAGTTCAGACTGGCCGGTTATCACTGGACCCGCGCGGAGCTCAGAGATGCTGAAGCACGCTACAACAAAATGAGCATCGACGAGGTGCGCACGCTGCTGGGTGGTATTGATTATGACGCCATGGCAAGTGTTGCCGGCATCGACCAGGCGGAGTATGTGATTGTCAGCACGCCTTCCTATATCGAAGCACTGGGTGCGCTGTACACAGAAGTAGACCTGCAGACCTGGAAAGATTATCTACACGCCCGTCTGATGGGTAACTTCGCCTCACGTTTGCACAAGGAAGTCGCCGACATTCAGTTTGGATTCTACGCAACCACTCTTAACGGTACACCTGAACAGCAGGAACGCTGGAAACGTGGCGTACAGGCGACCAGTGGCGCACTGGGTGAAGTATTGGGCGAAGCCTACGTTGAGCGGCACTTCCCGCCCGCTGCCAAAGAGCGCATGGGTGAGCTGATCGATAACCTGTTGGTTGCCATGGAAGAATCCATCAATGAACTGGAATGGATGACCGCGGAAACCAAAGAAAAAGCACTGGTGAAACTGAGTACGTTTACACCAAAAATCGGTTACCCCGATGTCTGGAAAGATTACTCAGCGTTACAAGTATCGGCTGATGACCTGATCGGCAACACCATCCGCACCAATCAGTATGACTATGACCAGAACGTCGCTGATCTTGGCCAACCCGTTGATCGCAACCGTTGGGGTATGACACCACAGACGGTCAACGCCTATTACCGGCCTACCGCCAATGAGATTGTGTTTCCGGCAGGCATTCTGCAACCGCCGTTTTTTGACATGAATGCGGATGACGCGGTGAATTACGGTGGTATTGGTGCGGTCATCGGCCATGAAATCGGTCATGGTTTTGACGATCAGGGTTCACGTTATGATGGCAGCGGTAATCTGCAAAACTGGTGGACCGATCAGGACCGCCAGCAGTTTGAAGCCAAAGCCGACATTCTGGTTGAGCAATATGCGCAATACGAACCGCTGCCAGGCATGAATATTGATGGCCGCGTCTCACTGGGCGAAAACATTGGTGACCACGTCGGGTTGCTCAGTGCGTACCGCGCCTATCAGAAATCGCTGGCCGGACAACCGGCGCCCGTCATGGACGGCTTCACCGGCGAACAACGCTTCTTTATCAGCTGGGCGCAGATCTGGAAGATAAAATTCCGTGATGATGCCATGCGTGCGCAGTTGGCTCAGGGGCCACATTCGCCTGGCAAGTACCGAGCGATGGCAGCGCCACGTAACATTCCCGGTTTTTATCAGGCGTTTGACATCAAAGAAGGCGACGGCATGTACCTGCCGCCTGAACAGCGCGTTGTGCTCTGGTAATTGACTATCGCGACTGGCGTGCTCTGTGTCTCAGCAGAGCGCGCCATGTGCTACAGATTTTCTTCCGCAAATGCCGCCAGGGCTGATCGCGGAACTCCCTTAAGCTGCAGATTGCCGCCGTGACTGAAATGTTTAAAGCGCTCCGTCAGGTAGGTCAACCCTGAACTGGTCGGGCTCAGATACGGCGTATCTATTTGAGCCAGATTGCCCAGACAAATCACTTTTGAACCGGTACCGGCACGCGTGACAATGGTTTTCATTTGATGCGGTGTCAGATTCTGACACTCATCAATCAGAATCAGACTGTGCTGAAAACTGCGCCCACGAATAAAATTTAGCGACTTGAACTGCAGCGGCACCTTGGCCAGCACATAATCGATGCTGGATGAACTGTTGATATCATCCAGATGCAAGGCCTCAAGATTGTCGGTAATCGCGCCCAGCCACGGTTCCATTTTTTCAGCTTCAGTACCCGGCAAGAAACCGATGTCCTCATCAAGCCCCTGAGTACTGCGCGTGGCAATGATGCGGCGGAACTGTTTGCTGGCCAGTGTCATATCGATGGCAGCGGCCAACGCCAGAATAGTTTTTCCAGAGCCCGCAGCACCGGTCAGATTTACCAGATGCACGGTGGGGTCCAGCAAAAGATCCAGCGCCATGGCCTGATAAATGTCACGCGGATACAAACCCCAGGCTTCGCGCTGCAGCATGCGTTCACGATCCTGATGTTTGAGAACCACAGTATGCTCGTCAACTTCAATCACCCGCCCGATAAAACCGGCGTTGTCAAGAAAATACTGATTGGGATACACATCAAACGCGATGCTGTCGCGCCCCAAGCGGTGAAAGGTTTCGCCCGCATGCGACTGCTCTGTGTCTACTGACTGAATGCCATCCCAGAAACTGCCGGGAAATTCTACGTAGCCCTTATGCAGTTGATTGATATCTGTCACCAACTGATCCGTGTGATAGTCCTCTGCATCAATGCCACAGGCTCTGGCCTTTAATCGCATATTGATATCTTTGGACACCAGCACAACACGGTTGCCGGGAGACTTGCTGTGTTTGAGCTCAGCAACCGCATTCAGAATTTTGTTGTCATTTAAATGCAGTGGCAGAATTTCTCTGATGTGCGGCGAATCAGTCATCAGCACACTGAGATAACCCAAGCCGGGCTGGTTTTTGCCGCGATTGATCAGCACCCCGCTTTCCACGGCTTCCGGCGGTGCGTCTGCGAGGATGCGATCCAGTTCACGAATGGCCTGACGGGCATCCGCGGCCAGCGCACCCCGGCCACTCTTGAGTTTGTCCAACTCTTCAAGCACGGTCATCGTGATGATCAGGTGATGTTCGTCGAAGTTCCAGATGGCAGAGGGGTCGTGAATGAGGACGTTAGTATCAAGGACATAAAAAATCGTGCTGGATGTCAAAGGCTTGCCTCCGCAGTGAGTTGTGTCTTCAACGTTGACAGTAGTCGAGCACCTTGACGATTTTGTGACAGGCATTAAATTCAAAAACCTCACGGCATCAGTCTGTCAGCGTTTATCAAACGTATCCGTTAACAACAAATCTGCTGTTAACGGAGCCAAGCCATGGACACTCACCACCTGCAATCTCAACGCGCCAGCGCCGCACTGCAAAATCTGTTTGTGGCCGATGCATTGGCCATGCCGGTGCATTGGTTCTACAGCATCAGAGACATCGAAAAGGCGTTTCCCGGCGGCGTCAGGCAACTGGAGCCGGCACCTCAGTTCCACCCCTCGTCAATCATGTCCTTACACTCAACCAGCAGTGGCGGACGGCGGGCGGCACACGCAGGCACGCGTCATCCAGAGATTGTTGGCGAGGTCATTCTGAAGGGCCGTCAACAGTACTGGAACAAGCCAAATGTCCACTATCATCAGGGCATGACTGCCGGCGAAAACACCCTGAACGCGCACTGTGCCCGGGTGCTGATGCGCTCTTTGGCACACACGGGTGGACGATACGAACCGGCCGCGTTTCTCCGCGATTACATAGACTTTATGTGCGCGGATGTTGCCCGGCACAACGACACTTATGCTGAGTCGTATCATCGGGGCTTTTTTGCCAATCTGCAGCGTGGATTACCACCAGAGCGCTGTGCAGCCGTTACCCACGACACGCCGTCGATTGGTGGCCTGGTGACGGTGGCGCCACTGGTGTTGGCGGGAAGAGTACATGGCATCGCACTGGACACCATCAGAGCTGATGTACAGACACACGTTCAACTCACACATCCCGACGCGCTGCTGCTCCGCATTGCTGATGACTACACTCAATTGCTCGACAAGCTGTTGCACAACATAAACAACAGCGATGTCGCCAGCATTATTGCGGACACAGCACTGCGTAGTGTGCGCCTGGATCTGCCCGGCTTGATGCTCAAAAAACGTGACGATCGGGAAATCATCGGACAACTCTACTCCAGTGCCTGTTACATCGATGGTGCGTGGCCGGGTATTCTGTATCTGCTGTACAAATACCGCGATCACCCCGAAGCAGCCTTGCTTGCCAATGCCAACCTGGGTGGGGATAACGTGCACCGTGGCGCGGTACTCGGTGTGTTGCTGGGTTTAATCCACGGCAAAGCTATCGAGCCCTGGTACAAACAACTGACGGCAAAACCGCAAATAGACCACGAAATTGCGCAGCTGTTGAGCTGAAACCGCGATCAGCTTGAAAACAATACCAAGTTTGTGGTGAATCCATTTGACGGCGGCGTGCGCGACAAGGTCTGGATGTCGCTCAATAAAGGTGAACGGCAGCGTATGACCTATACTGTGCGCACCGACCCCCACGTCGATGTTACGCCATAAAAAACCCTAAAGGACAGGCTGGCCTTTTGGGGGCAGATTACATCTGTGTGGTTTTTATATTGCGCTTCGATTTATGTTGCGCAGCAGCTGCCGACGCAGCTGTTTCAGTTGCTGCGACAGCATACCCAGCTCATGTTTAACCCACGCAGTCGTTGGGTCAGGGCTTGCGTCATACATCAGTCTGTTGATCGCACGCGCACACTGCTCCAGCGCATCACGATGCAAGGGATTGCCTGCGGCAAGTCGTTGGAAATACGTCTGCGCACCTTCTCCGGGCAATCTTTCCAAACGGGTGCCGGTAAAGGCATTCATAAAATTCAGGCAGACGCCAATAATAGGGTCCCGACGCCGCCGGCCTTTTAAGTTGCTGCCAACAACAACCGCGCCGAGCATAAATACCACTAACATCACCATGATGGCGGGCAACCACCGCAGGCGTGATTCCCCTAACAACTGCTCCAGAAACTCCAACTGCGTTGTTTCGTCATAACTGAGTACCCAACGGCTCCAGGAATA
>CANHAR010000162.1 GCA_947458495.1 Gammaproteobacteria bacterium
AAGCGCTGATCACGGCTGATGTTTAAGTCGCTACCGTTTGGCAGCACGCCTGGCAACAATAATTCGCTGGGGTCGGTATCACGTGGCTTAATCTGAGCACCCAGATCTCCCGCGGCCGCTGTGGGCAGCACACCAAATATGGGATCAGCGCCAGTGCCGGTTGTGCGCTTGATAAAGACATCACCCACAGTGCCACGTTGCGTTACCTTGAGGCCCTGGTTGACGATGTCGTACTCGACAGTGATGTTTTTGAACGGGCCGGCTGCGGCATCTGACAAGCCTCTAATGTGCTTGTTTATCGCATAGGATACTGCCTCGGGCGTTGCCTGCCCCGCCTCGATCAGCGACACACCGTCCGCAGTACCCACAGAGGCGAGTATCGCCGGGATATCCAGAGCCAGAGTCGACGTCGTAGTTCCGACGACGTGTGATAAGGTAATTTTTCCGGTATTCACATCAGCAGGGGCAGCAGTGGGAAACAAAAAGTTCTTGCCATCACCAAAACGCGTATTGATCTGATTTGACAGCTCATACGCGATCTGCGTACCGGACATTTTTACATCCCTTCCAGCCAGGTGTTCAAGACCCACGTTCAGTGACGATGAGCCATCAATTGACACCTGAAACATATTGGTGAGCTGCTTGCGGGTCATTTTTGAGAAATCAACACCGTCTTTGTTGTTTGTCAGGTTAAGATTGTCAATGAAATTTGACGTAGCGGGTATCAGTGACTCGATGGTTGCCGGCTTGGATTCAATAGGTGTTGACAAATTATCAAAGGCAAACTTTTTATAAAGCGTTCCCGTGGTGATCAAAAACTTTTCACTTTCTGCACTGGTACGTTGTAGTTGCAGTAACTCCGAGCGGGTTTTGATTTCGCCAAATTTGTTAACAAAAAATTCATCGCCCGATCGGTCAGAGGCTTGAATGAGCTGCGGGCTGACAGGCTGGTCATCAATAAACACATGTGTCTGCCACTTGTTAAAGGGTTTATCCGCAGTGGCTGTCGCGGTCTTTACGTAATAGGCTGTCGCAAGATGTGATGACCCTGATGCTCCATATACCGTAAATGACGTGGTTTTGTGATAAGTGTCAGGCTTGTTACGGTTAAAGGATGCCGTGATCGGCTCGCTATCAGACGGCAAATTCAGTCCCAGCTCAACTGAAGTGGTCGCCTTGAATTCGGACACAGTTTTACGCGGAATCGTCAGGGCAGTTTTTTGTTTGCTGAAATCGGCTTTGTTTGTCGAGTCAACCGGCAGCGACAGCAACGATTGACCTGCGTTGTTAACCATCTGGTTTTGTTCGTTCAGTACAAAACCACCATTTCTTGTGTACAACTTTGTGCCATCCGGTGACTGCATTGCAAAGAAACCGTCGCCGGTAATCGCCAGATCCAGCGAGTTAGCTGAAAACTCAATGTTTCCCTGGCTGAATTCCTGAGATACCTGCTTAAGTGAGACACCCGCTCCCACCACGCTCGATGCCTTCTGCAGCGGCGATGTTGCAAAGATGTCGCCAAAATCTGCAGATGATTTCTTGAAGCCTGACGTTCCTGCGTTCGCAATATTGTTAGACGTGACCGCGAGTTCAGTAGTCGCGGCAATGAGCCCTGTCAGCGAGGTATAGAAAGACATAATATTTTCCTTGTTACCGGTATCAGTGATATGACTGTTTGTTTAGTTTTTGATCAGTGTTTGATTAAATTTCGATCTGTTCAAGCTGAGCCAAATTTATTGTTTTGCCTGTTTCGGTTTCGATCAGGATGTCTTTGGCCGTTTCATCCCAACGAACCGATTTGATCAAGTCCTGGGTAGTGACAGTTGCAGCCGATGACTTACCACCCTGCTGCACGTAAACCGATGCGTAATACACGGCCAGCGGCTGAGGCTCGCCTTCATTGTTAGTGCCATCCCACTTAAAACTCATCTCGGAGGGTTGCTGGCGGCCGTAGTTTTGTTCGTACACCACTTCACCAGCCGCATTCTTGATCGAGAAAGTCACGTTATCGGCACCGTTAGGCAGTTCTGTTCGCACTTCGCTGACACGTGATGCTCCGCCGATCAGAGAGCCCGTTGAAGAGGGGATACTGCGACCGAGCATGCCCGCGCCATTAATCATGCGCTCCTTCTGCATACCCAAAGACATATCCTCAATCGCCGTCTGCATGGCTTTCATCGATTCCAATGACGAGAACTGTGCCAACTGCGACACAAACGCTTCGTTGGCCATCGGGCTTAGCGGATCCTGGCTCTTCAATTGGGTCGTGAACAGCTTCAGAAAGGCGTCACGGCCCAGCGCCTGATCAGTTGTCTGAGGCGCATACTTTTGTTCCAGCAGGCGCTCGGTTGTCATAATGTTCGATGGTAATGAGACACTTTGGCTCATGATTTATCTCCGGAAAACTTCTTAGGCTTTGGCGATCTCAAGGGTTCGCATCATCAGATCTTTAGAGGTCTTTATGACCTCGACATTGTTTTGGTAACCTCGTGAAGCATCGAGCATTTCAATCATTTCCTCGACCTCGTTCACGTTAGAACCCCACACGTATCCCATTTCGTTTGCCTGCGGGTGACCAGGTGAGTACATCTCCTGAAGGGGGCGCGCATCATCTTCAATCCGATCAACCCTGACACCGCCAGTGGCCTGCATCGCATTTCTGGCTGCCGTCTGATCCAGAATTGTCTGGAAAACCGCGCGCTTACCACGAAAGGCCTCTGCCTCCGACCCCGCCACCACACCGCTGTTGGCGATGTTGCTGGCGGTGGTGTTCATGCGGACCAACTGAGCACTGAGCCCTGAGCCCGCGATATCCATAATCCGATCTAACGCCATCATCAATCTCCTCTGATTGCCTTACGCAGTCCGCTGATACGATTCTCCAGGAATTGCAGTGACGCCTGATATTCCGCGGCAGCTCGTCCGAACTTGGCCTGCTCAACGCCCATCTCCACAGTGTTGTTATCGACGCTGGGGTTCAGCGGCACTCTGTAGACGACAGACCCGCCCGCGATGTTCGACTGCAAGGGCGACAACCTCATATGATCACCTTGCGTCGCTGTGAGATTCACCTGACTGCCGGCACGCTTCATGGCGGCGGCGAAATCCAGGTCTCGGGCGCGGTAATTGGGCGTCGCCGCGTTGGCAATGTTTTGCGACAGCAACTCCAGCCGCGTATTGCGCAGCTGGAGAGCTTGTTCGTTCAGCCCAAAGTAATCCTTGATCGTCGACATGGTTGTTGCCTCTGTTGAATCTGTTACAGACAGTGTTTAGCACGAGCCGTGCCAACAGCAGAAACTTACAAATATTAAAAATATATTTAATAAATACAATGATTTAAAAGGCCGCTGATGCGCACCAGGACACTAGGTCTACGCTGGATCAACGAGCGGAAATCTGCCAACACTCAAAGCGGCAACAAACTGGCAAAGCATCGCCGCTTTGACTTGCGGATATCCCGCGCCGGCCGGGTTGCATAAGCTGCTTGATTGGTGTACAAAAATTGCATGCGCAATTTAACCCCACACCTGATCATCGTTTGCCTCACCCTTGCTGCTCTGCTGAGCACGCGCGATGGCCTGACTGCCGAACCGTCAACACGAGACCTGATGACCGCGCAACTGCTGGAATGGCTGTCGAGTACAGAGGGAGTGGCGGGGGCAGAGGTCACGGTGGCAGCGCTGGACGGGCGTGTCCGAGTGCCCGAATGCCTGGACAGCTTTGAGTTCAGTTTTCCGTTTAATGACAAAAGTACCGTGCGAGTCTCCTGTTCCTCTCCAAATTGGTCAGTGGTGACACGGGTAACATTTGAACGTCCCCCACCACGCGCCCCTGTCCAGGCCAACAATCCGCCGTCACAGATGACATATGCGTTGGTCGCGGCCAGACCGGCCGGCCACATATTGTCTGCCGCCGATATTGTGCAGGTAACTGAGACCTCCACGGCCAGGCGCAGTGCTGGCAGAGCCGTGTCACTTGGGGACATTGCTGGTGCTCGATTGGCCCGAGATATGCCGTCCGGCGCTGCTCTGCAGGCCTCAGATATACAGATTGCCCACCGAGTGCTCACGGTGGTCAGTCCTCTGCAGCGGGGGTCCGCACTGACAGAGGCCAATACCCAGATGATGACGTTTTACGGTGCTCTGCCGGCCGATGCCTTGACATCCATCGATGAACTGCGGCGCATGGTGGCCTCAACACAGTTGCGCCCCAATCAACCACTCCGTCTTTCAAACCTTCGCCAGCTGGCAGATGTTATCCGCGGGGACGAGCTCATCGTGTCGGTCAGTCGCGGCCCTGTGACCATCGAAACGCCGGTCATAGCGCTGGCTCAAGGGGTCATTGGTGAGCAGATTGAAGTGCAGAATCCGGAATCCGGCGAGACTTTCCGGGTGATTATTACTGATGTCGGCCGTGCTGAGCCGCGCTGAAAACCCCTGGCATGGGCGTCAGTTAAAAATATCTTATCCCCACTAAAGTTCTTGTCTGCGAGTGTCGACTTCACAGAGTCAGGACTCGTTCCGCAAATTTTTAAAGAGGTAGTGACGTCATGAACACGGTGCTTCCACCGGATATCAATAAGTTAACCGCGCAAACCATCACGGAAAAAACCCGGCTACAGAAGTCTGGTGAGACGTCCAGAAGTGATGCTGCGCGCCAACCGGCCGCGCCAGAGCTGACTCCACAGGTCAGTGATCTTGTGCTGTCCGAGAAATTTTCAACAGCCATGAGGTCAGCGGAGTTTGACGAGAACAAAGTCAAACAGATCAGTGATGCCATTCGCCAGGGTAACTATCCCCTGGATGCCCGAAGAATCGCGGAAAGTTTTGTGCCGCTTGAGAAACTGCTGTGATGGCAGCAATCGGCCGGGCAACCTCAATCTGCGAGAGCATGCCGCATGAGTGAATTGATGACACATCTCGACGAACTGATCGTCGAAGTCACAGCGCTCGAAAGCGCGCTGCAAGCCGAATTTGAGGCGATCAAGGCGCAAGACCTCGATCAGCTCGACGCCATTCAGAAAACCAAAGAACAGTTATTGCACGCACTGAGTGATGGTCGTTTTGAGCGCACCGCGGCACTTGTTCAACAGCATGGCGATGATCTGCCGACAGGCCTGCCTGAAAAGTGGCAGCAGTTGAAGGAGTCGACTCAGGCCAGCCAGACCCATCTCAAACGTAATGAATTGGTTATTCAGCGCAAATTAGTGGTGTTACGAGAGGCGCTGCAGGCGATTTACCAGACCAATGCCCCGCAAAGCCAGCAACTCTACAACCGCACCGGAAAATTAACCGGTGAATCAAGGCGGTCGTGAACGTCAAACGTCTGTCACTGGATACTTAATCGTCGAATTTTGTGTCACCCGCTACCGGGTCATCCGCTGGCACAACAGGAGCGGAACCCTCTCCAATCAGGCTATCAACAAGACCACCTGGCGCTGCCGTCTGCAACTTGGCAAACAACGATCCAACAATCTCAGTGACGGTCATTCGCAAACGCGCCCGCTCATCGCCTTCAGCACGAATGCTGTCGTACCCGGCATTGTAAAGGCTTGATACTTCGTGCGACGGTAGCCAGCTGTTAACACTGAGCCTGAGGGTTTTGATGGCCCGGTCATTTTTTGGATTTGCCCGCGGCTGCCCAAACTTGCTGTCATTTTGTCCATCAGCAAACGTGGCTTTGATGGCCTTCAGCAAGACGGGGGCATACTGCTCCCGAAACGACTCAAGGTCGCTCGGAACCACTCCTTCAGGAAGGTTTTTGCCCGATAACATATCCCACAACGCCTTGCCTTCCAGACCATGAAAGGGTGCTGAACTTGCGCCGGGCTTGGGTGCCGGCTGTTCACCGGGCGTCATCATCTGGCGAGTCGCCTGCTCAATGCTGCTGATTTTTCCGATGGCATACAGCACGAGTATCGCAATCAATATCGAGGAGATGGTCACAAAGGTCAAAATAACGAGCGTTGTCATTGTTGCTGAAAACTCCTGCCGAATGCTGCCGGATCGGGGTTATGCCTTATCTGACTCTGCACTGCCTGTTCCCGCTGAGGCTTCGTCGCGCTCCTCGTCACGCAAAAAGCGCAGCACCTCAAAAGGCTCTGCCAAACCCAATTCAAGCCACAATTCATTGGCAACCGCCTGCGTTTGCTCGATCGCTTGCGCGCGACTGATCTTTAAAGTCTGGTACGCCGCACCCAATGCGAATATCTTGTCTGCAGATCGCTCAGGGATGTACGTGTAGGCAAACTCTTCCCCGCTTTTTACCAGCTGAAACGGATCCGCCTGCGGTATCGCGGGAGCTTCGCTGCCTTTGGCCATGGCGATCATAGCCTGCTGCTCGTATCGCTCTATCTCGCTGGCCGCTTTTGCAAAGGCCGCATCAATATTGGCTCTGCATTTTAATGCGACACGTACGCAAAAAATGCGATTTTCCCTGGCTGGTGACTCCGACAACGAGACCGCATGGTCGTAATCTTCCTTCACCTTTTTTTTAAGTTTTTCGGACTTTGATTCCCGGCCCCATATCATGCTAATTCCCCACCGCGGTAAGGTGCCTCCAGCAGGGGCCTTAGCTCCTTCAGGGCGGCACTCAATATCTGGCTGACTCTTGATTCATTGACC
>CANHAR010000163.1 GCA_947458495.1 Gammaproteobacteria bacterium
CTGCCAACAACCGGCCTTGGAGGACTCTTGTTCAACCGCGCGTTTATTGACGGGGCCGCAAGAGTTGATGCAACCCTGGAGGCCATCGCAGTCAACAATGATGTCCGATTGCTGGCGCGACCCTCGTTGACCGTCATTAACAACATGGAAGGGTTGATCCGAATTGGAGCTGAAGTGCCGGTACAGCTTGGCGAAACGATTGGTGTGGGCGGCTCTTCAACCACCAATATCCAGTACCGCCCGACCGGTATTGAACTTAACATTACCCCGCGCATCAACGTTGATGGTGTTGTAAACCTCACCATACGCCAGGAGTTATCCTCTGTCTCTGAGTCGTCAGGGGTGGGCAACAACCCGATATTTGAGAATCAGGAAATTGAAACAACGGTTGTTGTGCGCGATGGCGAAAATGTGGTTTTGGGCGGGCTCATTCAAAGTTCGAATAATGCCTTCAACACCGGAGTTCCCTATTTGAACAGGGTGCCGGGCCTGGGTCGACTGTTCAGTTATCAGCGGGATAACGACGAGCGCCGCGAGCTGTTTATTGTGCTGCGCCCGGAGATCGTCAACCTGGATTCCCAGACCAATGACAATTTCCGGGCAATACTCAGTCGATTTGAAATGGCGGCAGATCTGATCGACGGTCAATAACCAACAACGAGCGGCAGCGATGCTGTCCACAGAGGATAAACACATGAACAGGTTCACCCGACCACACACGGCCCTAGGCTTCACAATTATTGAACTGCTGATTGTGATGGCGATTCTTGCCATGCTGGCAGTGATGGTGGCGCCCAATTTGTTTAATCAGGCAGACAGCGCGCGCCGGGATGCCGTGTTATCGCAGATTTCCTCCTTGGGCAGCGCGCTGGACACCTACCGTCTGGACATGGGTCAATATCCGGATGACCTCGAACAGTTGGTAACCAGCAGCAGCGGCCGGGCATCGTGGAACGGCCCGTATCTGCGCGGCGATGTGCCAATGGATCCCTGGGGTAATGCCTATGTGTATGACAGCGACGGCCGCAGTTTTACTCTGATGTCTTACGGTGCAGATGGCCGCGAAGGCGGAGAGGGCAATGACGCGGATATCGGCGGCTGAGTCAACGCTGCAGCGGGGTTTCACCTTGCTGGAATTGCTGCTGGTGCTTGGAATACTGGGCATGTTGGCCACACTGGCGGTGCCGGCGCTGCGCTCGCTGGACGCTCCGGGGTTCAATGCTCAGGTCAGGCAAGCCACCGGGATGCTCAACAATGCCAGACGGATGGCCGTTGTTCAGGGGCAGACAACCCGGGTTGAATTCGAGATGGCGAACGCCAATTTGCGGATGGGCGACGATGACAATTTGCCCTCAACGCAGGCTAGTCGCTGGCGCACTGAAAACCTGGAGCTGTGGTATGCCAACAGCACACAATCGAGCCAGCGCGTTGATGAACGACTGGTGATCAGTTTTTTCCCGGAAGGTGGCAGCACCGGCGGGGAATTGATTTTCAGACAAAATGACCGGGAGCGTGTTGTTGAAATCGATCCCTTCTCAGGCAGGGTCAGCATTCACGATGAGCCATAAGCCGCACTATGCACAGGTTTGTCGCGGCTTCACCTTGCTGGAGGTGATGATTGCACTGACGATCACCGCCATGGTGATGGGCGGATTGTTTACATTGTCGGCTGGCAGCAAACAATTGGCATTCAGGGCCCAGCAGAGTTTGCAGGACAGCACGGCCGCACGTGCTGCGGTTAACGAAGCCTTGCTCGACAATGAGTTCCGCGATCTTGAGCCCGCGATGCAAAGCGATCGCTACACAATCGAAGGCATGGATGTGCTCCCGGACGCGGAACGTCGGACGGCGCCGATGAGCGACCTGCTGCAATTGTATGAAATCCGCGATTCCCAAACGGGTGAAACCATCGAGGCGGTTCGCTGGATACGCGCCGATCTGCCGCGATGAAGAGGTCAAAGCACTGCCACCGTGGATTTACCCTGCTCGAAATCCTGATTGCCTTGTCGCTGACAGCCATGTTGCTCAGTATGTTGACGGCGGGCGTGTATGGTGTGGTGCGCGACTGGGACAACAATGCAGAGGGCCTTGAGCGGACGTTGGACCAAAGCACGGCGCTGTTGCAGCTGGAGCGAGCACTGCAAGGCGCTTTCCCGCACAGTGTACGCAATCTCGACACTCTGGGGCGCGAGGTGTATTTCGACGGGCGAAGTGACGAATTGGCCTGGGTATCAACCGTTTCTCCGCAGCGTAATCCCGGGCTGACGGCCTGGCGTCTGGTTACCGTCGATGACGAAGGTGTTTATCTGCAATTGGCTCCTGCGCTCAGTGACCACCCGGGGCAAAGGCTGCTGGATGCCGAGCCGGTGTTGCTTATCAGCGGGTATCAGGCAGAGTTTTCCTATCTGTTTGAGGATCTTGAGTTTGAACGCCGCTGGCGTGACGAGTGGGATGGCGCCCTGCTGCAGTCATTGCCAATGGCCGTGCACATCCGCCTGACCCGGATCGATAGCCGCGCGGATGACAGTGGTGACGTAATTGATGTCATCGCCCCGATACTCAGCACACAGCACCGCACCATTCAGCCCACGCAGGGGACTTTGCAATGAAGCAGCATTCCCAGCGCGGCGTGGTGTTGATTATGGTGCTGTGGACAGCCGTTGTGCTTACTGTGCTGGTGACAGTACTGGCCGCCAATATCCGTTTATCTGCCAACACCGCGTTACATCATCGCACCGGTACGCTGGCGCACGCACAACTGATGGGTGCGGTTCGCAAAGCCGAAATGGAACTGATGATGGAACAAATGCCGTTGCCATTGGGCGTGCTGGACAACATCGATGATGACGAGCTGCAGCGCATTCCAGCCTACCGTTTTAATGGACAGGCACTGAGCCTGCATTACGCGGCAGATGAAAACGTGCGTATCCGTATATATGACCATGCGGGCAAAATAAATCTGAATCGTATCGATCGGTCGCGCCTGCAACAGGTCATCGAAAAACAACTGGGAGGGGAGGATGCTGACCCCAGACAGGTACAGGAATTGTTGGCAGCGTGGTCAGACTGGACCGATCTGAACAATGTTCCTGATTCGTTAGGTGCAGAGGATGAAACGTATCTGGAGCTGGACCCGCCGTACACCACGCGCAATAACGCGGAACTCGATTCGGTTGAGGAATTGCGATTGATACGTGGTTTTGATGAGCTGTTTGGTGATCTTAATCTGGAGGCCGCCTTTACCATCTATGGAAATTCGTCTGCGGTAAATCCAAATCTTGCCACACGTGAAGCTCTGATGTTGCTGCCGGGCATGACTGTAGAGGCAGTCGAGGCGATTTTTGCGCTGCGCGAACAACGCGACATTCAAACCATCAATGAATTGGGAGAATGGATTCCGATTGAAGTCATGGTGGAAATTTCACCTTGGCTGGGACTCAATACCTCCAGTTTTTATTCGATTTACGCCTACACCGCCGACGATGACGAGGATCCGACAGCACAGGCATTTTTGCAGGTGATTGAGGTGCGATCGTTCAGTACCCTGCCGCGGGTTTACATGGTACATCCGTACGCACAGCTGCCGGATTATTCTCCGCCCGGCGTGGATATTGGCCTATTGCCACCGCTGACCTGAGCGCGGGCGCCTGGCCCTCTCCACACCTTGCCCCACACCTTGCCGCGTGCTCAGCTGTGTTTGACTGACCAGCTCGATGCCATCACAAATGACCCCAGACCCTTATTGGCGGTGATTTTAACTTCCTTGCTGAGTTTGGTTTCGTACCACAACAGGCCGCTTTCATCGGCAACACCGCCCAGCAAATGAAACGCGCCCATGCGCATGGCCATGGCCTGCAGCCTGACCTGCACGGTGATGATTTCCCCTTGCCGGAACGGGCCGTTTTCGACTTCCGGACGCTCGGTGGCAAGGTATGAAGACATCACCGCATCAAGGTCTTTCATCATCGCAAACCCGAAATAACAACGCACATTGTCGTTGAGCATTTCGACCTGCATTTCCAGAATAATGTTTTGCAGGGGTGATACCGAGTCAATCACCCTGCCCTCTTCATCCAATACCCGGGTATAGAGGATGCGGCAGTCTTTAGCAGCTGCCGATGCTGCCGAGTCATGCACCTGCACCTGTTCCTGGCCTTTGGTATACACGCGCTGGCTGTTGCAATAATCCTCGTAATGCGCAACAACGTCCTCGCTGTTGCCCATCTCGCGAATACGGCCGCGTTCCAGCCAGATGGCGGTATCACACAGCTCCTGCACGTGGTACATGGAGTGGCTGCAGAACACCATGGTCTTCTGTTGCTGGCGGAACTCATTCATGCGCTGCACACATTTTTTCTGAAAGGCAATGTCACCGACGGACAAAGCCTCATCTATGACCAGCACATCAGGACGCACCATGGTGGCAATTGAAAATGCCAGCCGCACGTACATTCCGGAGGAGTAGGTTTTTACCGGCTGATCAATAAAATCGCGCAGCTCGGAGAACTCGATGATGTCGTTTTCCAGGGTGACGATGTCGTCATCGGGCACGCCGAGCAACGACGCGTTCAGATAGATATTGCGCCGTCCGCTGAACTCCGGGTGAAAACCCGCTCCCAGTTCCAGCAGCGCTGCCACCTGGCCTTTGATGCTGATACTGCCTGCGCTGGGCTCAAGCGTACCCACCAGCAGTTTCATCAAGGTGGATTTTCCCGCGCCATTGTCGCCAATGATGCCAAGACTTTTGCCTTCCATCACGTTAAAGGACACGTCATGCAAGGCTTCAAACACACGGTGTCGCGGTTTGCGCAGCAGCAGTTCAAGCAAACGATCCTGCGGCCGGGCGTAGAGGCGGAAGTTTTTGTGCAGGTTTTCAACGGAGATACTGAACATGTTACAAAACGTCCCCGAAGGCATGTTTGATGCGCATAAAGAGCCAGCCACCGAAGAGATAACTGATGGCCGCAGACAGCACCATGACATAAAAGTGCGGCAGAGAAAAATCACCCAGCACAATAATTTCCCGATAGAACTGCACAAAACTATGCATCGGATTAAACATCATCAGTGGCTGCAATTGTTCTGGCAGCATGGAGAGCGGGTAAATGATGGGTGTCAGGAAGAACCACGCGGTCAGCAACAGCGCCACCATTTGCTGAACATCGCGCAAGAACACACACAATGCCGACAACACCGACACCACGCCCAGTGTAAACAGACACTGCAGTAAAAACGCCAGCGGTAGCCATAACCACGCACTGTTGAGGAAGCCCTGAGTGCTCAGGTAAACCAGAAACACAGCAAAGGCTATGCCGTGCACCATAAACGGAATGACGGTTCCCACCAGCGGAATCAGCTGGACAGGAAACATTACCTTGGTGATCAACGGGGCCTTGTCCAACAGCAGACTGCTGGCGCGCCCCATGGCATCCGCAAATGCAAACCATGGCAAATAGCCGATCATCAGGAATACCACAAACGGCACATCACCGAAGTTTTCCGGCACGGGTGCGCGGAACACCACGCTGAAAATGAAGGAGTAAATAGCGATGTTGAAGATGGGGGTCACAAACAACCACAAAAAACCGCCCAGCGATCCGGCAAACTGGCCGCTGAACTCCTGGCGAACAAATTGATGAAACAACCGGAAATGGCGGAACGGGGACTGTATCCAATCACGGAGGAGGGTTAACGACTTCATCTTGATGTGTGGTTTGATATCGTTGCCTGAAAGGCCCCAGATTTAAGCATGAAAGGTCGCAGTGTCGCCAGAAAGCGCTAAAAAAAACCGCCAAAAGGACCTACAATCCGTGCCATGACTCCAGAACACCTGTTAGTACCTTATCAATCCTGCCAGTTGCCCGATGGGCCGTGGCTGGTGTTTGCGCCGCATGCCGATGATGAAACCTTCGGAATGGGCGGGGCGCTGCGACTGGCTGCAAATGCCGGCATCCATACCCATGTGGTGGTGCTGACGGATGGCGCGCTGGGCGGGCCATACGCTGCCGGTACACCAGAAGCCGCAGCACTGGTATTGCGACGACAGCAGGAGGTTGAGCAGGCCTGTCAGATTCTGGGTGTCAGTTCATTACAAACCTGGGATCAACCGGATCGCGGGTTGCTGCCACAGCATGATCTGATTGAAAGAGTGTTGGCGGCCATCACCGAAAAGTCCGCCGCCACCGTGTTTTTTCCGGGCGTGCTGGAGTTACATCCCGACCATCGTGGTACCGCTCAACTGGTGTGGCAGGCCTTGCAGCGCCTGTATCAACGGCCCTGGCGAGGCCAGCGACCCAGCGCCTGGTCTTATGAGATCAGTGTGCAAAGCCCGGTAAACCGGCTGATGGATATCACTGCGGTGCGGGCGATCAAAGAGCAGGCCATGCAGGTCTACGTCAGCCAGAACAGTCAGAACAATTATCCCGAGATGATTATGGCGCTGAATAAGGCACGTACATTCTCGATGCCCCCGGCTTGTAGTCATGCGGAAGCTTTTTATGCCTATCAGCCAGACGATTTAAGTCTTGATCTGGCGCAGGCTGCACAAAAAGCCCTAAACCCATATTTTGTCAGCACACAATTTTGAAACTGAGCAAACTAGACGTTAACATCCTGCGTCATA
>CANHAR010000164.1 GCA_947458495.1 Gammaproteobacteria bacterium
CACAGGCCGGAATCATTGCCGGACGCGCGGAACTGATCAGCAAAATACGCAAAAACCCGCTTAAACGTGCATTACGCTGCGACAAACTCACCCTCGCAGCGCTGGGCGCGGTGCTGAAACTGTATGCCAACCCTGACACTCTGACCTTGCGTATCCCGACCTTGCGTCTGCTGACGCGCAGTCAGGCAGCGATTCAGCAAACTGCCAATGCGCTGCTGCCGTCTCTGCGCGACTGGGCAGGCGCGGAGTTTGTGGTCGATACCCGCGAGGTGCATAGTCAGATTGGCTCCGGTTCACTGCCACTGGATCTGCTGCCCAGTGTTGCATTACGCCTGCGCAGCGCCCAAGGCAACAAACGCAGCCAGAGTCGGCAGCTGCGTGATCTTGCCATGCGGATGCGACAGTTGCCGCAACCGGTGATCGGCCGCATCGCCGATGACAGCCTGCTGTTGGATTGCCGTTGTGTGGAAGATCCTCAGCCATTGTGCTCGCAGTGGCTGGGTGCTGTTGCGGCTGCTTCTGAGAGTGCCACATGATTATTGCTACGGCCGGGCATGTTGATCACGGCAAGACCACACTAATCAAGGCTCTGACAGGCAAAAATACAGATCACCTGCCTGAAGAGCAGCATCGGGGCATGACCATTGACCTGGGGTTTGCCTGGCTACACGACCCCTTGGTGGGGGCAATAGGATTTGTTGATGTCCCCGGACATGTGCGTTTTATCAGGACGATGTTGGCTGGCATCGCCGGTGTGGATGCTGCGCTGTTGGTTATCGCCGCCGATGAAGGCCCCATGCCGCAGACTCAGGAACATCTGGTGCTGCTGGACTTGCTGGGAATCAAGCGCGCCATTGTGGTAATGAGCGCCATTGACAGGGCCAGTCCGGCACAGAGAAGCGCCTGTCATGCCGCTATCCAGAAGTTGTTGATCGGCAGCAGTCTCGCGGGTTCGCCCGTTATCGAGGTTTGTGCACCCAGCGCAGAAGGCATCAGCAATCTGTTGACTGCCATTCGCAACTTGGCATCCACGATCACCCTGCGCACTACGGCCGGCCATCCGCGCTTCTTGATAGACAGACGCTTCAGTGTGCCAGGGGCGGGCTGTGTGGTGACCGGCACCTTGCTAAACGGACAATTGTCACTGGCTGATCAAAAAAATAGCGATCTGCACATCGGTACTGAGCAGGCGCTGCCGGTGCGGCTGCGCGGCATACAAATTGACGGACAACCGGTGTCTGAATTGCGTGCAGGGCAGCGCGCGGCCCTTAATCTGACGGGTGATTTCAACAGCCGGCACCCACAGCGTGGTGACTGGCTGTTGGCTGGCGCGCTGTTACATAGCAGTGCGCGCATAGATATACAGCTACGACTGCTCCCCGATACCCGCACTCACCGCGGCACGCTGCAATTTCTGACCGGCGCCAGCGCCATCAGCGGTCATTTGGTCTGGCTGGATGAAGTCGCTGGCCTCGCCCAAGTGCTGCTTGATCAGCCCGTGCATACGCTGGTCGGTGATTGCCTTATTGTGCGTGAACCCTCTGCCAATCGCACACTTGGCGCAGGTCGGGTACTTGATCCGGTAGGCGGACAACGCGGCCGCAGTAAACCTGCCGCAATACAGCGACTGAAAGCCTTAAGCACGGCAAGCCATGCTTTAGCAGCCTTGAACGTGGAAACTGAACATTTGATTGAAGTCGATGTGCCAGCATTTGCAAAGCGCTGGAATCTGCGTGCAGATGAACTCGACGCCGCTCTCCATGCCGCCTGCGTGATACAACTGGGTCACTGCGCATTGAGCACGCTGCAACTGGCAAGGATTTATGCCTGCCTGTTGGAGAGCGTGCGTCTAGCCCACCAGTCTCAACCCATGCTGCCGGGTATTCATCAACAGGAACTGCTGCGCACGTCAGTCCCCGCTTTATCCCGTGAGACCGGCTTGCGGGTACTGAAACGTTTGTTGAGCTGCGGTCAATTGCAGCGGCGGGGATCGATTATTGCGCTACCAGCGCACACTCCCACACTGGCGCCGGAAGACGAACTGCTCTGGCAACGCGTCCATGACGCACTGGTGCCGGCAGGTCTGTGCCCTCCCATTGTTGGCGAACTGGCAGAACAGCTAGGATTGGAACGCGACTCGATGCTGAGCTTTATGCAACAGCTGCGGCTGTGGGGTTATGTGCTCGATGTTGCGCCTAACCGTTTTTATCTGGCAGAAAGTCTGGACGATCTGGCAATGGTTGCGCAGGCACTGTGCCAGGAAAGCCCTGATGGCAGTTTTTCTGCGGCCGATTATCGTGACCGCGCGGCAATTGGCCGCAATCTGACCATCAAGGTACTGGAATATCTGGACCGTGCCGGTGTTACGCGTTACTACCGCCAGCGGCGAGTGATGCATAACACCTATCGCCACCCGGCGGATGACAAATTGGCGTAAACTCTAAATTATGGAAGGACATCGTCCCCGGTGGGGCGCCCGGACTTCAACTCCGGTGAGATGCGCAACGCGCGTCTGGTGGGTTCGACTCCCATGTCCTTCCGCCACTCAAACCTTACTCAATTTCAATTAAGACTTCACCCGGCGTCACCCGATCACCTTTGCTGACATGCAGCGCTTTCACCACACCGGCAATGGTGGCATGGATTTCGGTTTCCATTTTCATGGCTTCCGTAATCAATACCGCCTGACCTGCCCTGACCGGCTCACCCTGTTTGACCAGCACTTCAACAATATTGCCTGGCATACCCGTGGTGACATGACCGGGTTTATTGGCGCGTTGACGCGCGTTACCGCCGGCACTCACATAGGCATTGGTCGGCTCAAACAACACCTCTTCCGGCATGCCGTCGAGAGTCAGATAAATACGGCGCTTACCATGCTCCCGGCTACCAACACCGGTAATGGCGACCTGGTAGGTCTCTCCATGAACATCGATGATAAATTCCGTTGCCACGCCTTCATCAACAGCTCTGCCACTCTTGGTAACCGGCAACAAAGCCTCGGGCACCAAGGTTCCGGCGGCTCGCTGTTCCAGAAACTGACGGCCGATATCCGGGAACATGGCAAAGGTCAGCACGTCTTCTTCAGTCTTTGCCAGATCGCCGATGTCTTTGCGAAGCTTGTCCATTTCGGCGTTAATCAGATCGGCAGGCCGGCCTTCAATCACATCCTCATTACCAATCGCTTTAGTGCGGACGCCGGCATCGACGGGCGCTGGCGGCTGACCGTATCCGCCCTGCAGATAACGCTTTACCTCATTGGTGATGGTTTTGTAACGTTCACCTGTTAACACATTGAGCACGGCTTGCGTTCCGACAATCTGCGAAGTCGGCGTCACCAGTGGCGGGTACCCCAGATCCTTGCGTACGCGCGGTATCTCCGCAAACACTTCACGAATGCGGCCAAGTGCATTCTGCTCTTTTAACTGGTTTGCCAGATTGGACATCATGCCGCCCGGTACCTGATTGATCTGCACCGAGATATCTTCACAGGTATATTCACTTTCAAACTGATGATACTTTTTCCGCACTTCACGGAAGTAGTCAGCAATCTCTGTCAGTAATTCCAGATCAAGCCCGGTGTCCCATTTTGTGCCGCGCAACGCCGCAACCATGGATTCGGTGGCCGGATGACTGGTACCCCAGGCAAATGATGAAATGGCGGTATCAATGTGCTGCGCACCGGCCTCAATCGCCTTTAACTGACACTGATCGGCCATGCCGGCAGTAGCATGACTGTGAATAAAGATTGGCAAATCAATCGCCGCTTTGATGGCCTTTACCAGATCGTAGGTCGCATACGGCGTCAACAGTCCCGCCATATCTTTGATAGCCACAGAATCGGCGCCCATATCCTGCAACGCCCGTGCCTGTGCGACAAACAGTGCCTCGGTGTGCACAGGACTGGTGGTATAACAAATGGTGCCCTGAGCGTGTTTGCCAGTCTTTTTAACGGCACGGATGGCTGTTTCCAAATTGCGAAGGTCATTTAAGGCATCAAACACGCGAAATACGTCGATGCCGTTCGCGGCGGATTTCGCCACAAAGGCCTCCACTACATCGTCTGCATAATGACGGTAGCCCAATAAATTCTGGCCTCGCAGCAGCATCTGCAGCCGTGTATTGGGCAGCGCTTCGCGCAACTGCCGCAGTCGCTCCCACGGATCTTCCTTCAGGAAGCGCACACAGGCATCAAAGGTCGCGCCCCCCCACACTTCCAGCGACCAATAGCCGACTTTGTCCAGCTTTGGACAAATCGGCAGCATGTCCTCGGTACGCATGCGCGTCGCGATCAGTGACTGGTGTGCATCGCGCAGGATGATATCGGTGACGTGTATTTTGCTCATAAATGTTAGCTCCTTGTTCGCGATGGCTCAGATACCGGCATGGGCTGCCAACGCGGCAGCAATAGCCAGCGCCAGCTCGCTGGGGTTGCGTTTTTCTGAGTAATTGAGCAGCTGTGGGTGAGTGGGTACAAAACTGGTGTTGAATTCACCGCTGCGAAAATCCGGGTCCTGCAGAATTTCCTGATAATAGCGCGCTGTGGTTTTCACGCCCTGTAAGCGCATGTCTGCTAACGCACGAGAACCACGATTGAGCGCCTCCTCCCAGGTTAACGCCCACACCACCAGCTTCAGGCACATGGAATCGTAATACGGCGGAATGGTGTAACCGGTATAAATAGCGGTATCGGTGCGCACACCGGGCCCGCCGGGCGCGTAATAACGTGTGATGCGGCCAAAACTGGGCAGAAAGTTGTTCTTGGGATCTTCGGCATTGATACGGAACTGCAGGGCAAAACCCCGGAAACTGATATCTTCCTGGCGGTAACTTAGTGGCAGGCCCGCCGCCACCCGAATCTGTTCACGCACGATATCCACACCGGTAATCTGTTCGGAAATGGTGTGCTCAACCTGAACACGCGTGTTCATTTCCATAAAATAGATTTCGTGACCGGTGACCAGAAACTCTACGGTGCCTGCATTTTCGTAATTCACCGCTTTGGCAGCCCGCACCGCCAGTTCGCCAACATACTGCCTTTGTTCGGGGGTCAGTTGCGGGCTCGGTGCAATCTCAATCAGTTTCTGATTGCGGCGCTGAATGGAGCAGTCGCGTTCAAACAAATGGATCACATTGCCGTGGCTGTCTGCCAGAATCTGCACTTCGATATGTTTGGGATCAACAATACACTTTTCCAAAAACACTTCAGCAGAGCCAAAAGCTTTGGTGGCTTCGGAGATCACTCGTGGATATTGCGCGCGCAGTTCATCGGCACTGTCACAACGCCGGATGCCGCGTCCACCGCCCCCGGAAGTGGCTTTTAACATAATCGGATATCCGATCTTTTCTGCCTCAAGCAGCGCGTGCTCCAGATCAGCAAGATTACCCTCGGTTCCGGGCGTTACCGGCACACCCGCCGCGATCATGCTGGCGCGTGCTGCGGTTTTATCCCCCATCTTTGCAATCACATCAGCATCAGGCCCAATAAAACGAATACCCCGCTCTGCGCAGATACGGGCAAACTCGGCATTCTCAGACAAAAATCCATAACCCGGGTGAATCGCATCGCAACCGGTTTGCACGGCCAGATTCACCAGTCGTCGGGCATCCAGATAACCGGCCAGCGGATCTTCCCCCAGAGAGTAAGCCTCATCTGCGCGTTTAACGTGCAATGCGTGACGATCCGGCTCGGTGTAAATGGCTGCTGAGCGGATATTCATTTCCGCGCAGGCGCGCACAATGCGCACGGCAATTTCCCCTCTGTTTGCGATCAATATCTTTTTCAGCATCTCGCTAGCTCCCTGACCAATACGTCCAACACTATTACAGCACAGCCAAAAGCGAAAATAGCTTTTACTTGTGCGCTGCATAAGGTTTACCTTATAGATATCTAAATCCAACCACGCTTACTGACAGGAACACAACCGCAGAATGGCTTTTACCCTCTCTCAACTACTGAATCGTCTGTCGTTCCGGCAGCTACAAGTCTTCGATGCGGTCTACCAACTCAAGGGATACAGCCGCGCAGCGGAAGAATTAGGGCTGACCCAACCCGCCGTCAGTGCCCAGATCCGTCAGCTTGAGCACGCAATAGGCCAGCCGGTGTTTGAGTACATCGGTAAAAAACTCTATGTCACTGCTGCGGGGGAACAGCTAGCCAGTCGGGTCAGTTCGATATTTGCCGACCTCGAAAGATTCCAGATGGAATTGGCAACACTGCACGGTCAGACCCGCGGGGAACTCAGACTCTCTGCTGTCAGTACTGCTCAGTATGTTGTTCCCTATCTTCTGAAAGGTTTTCTGGAGCAATACCCCCAGGTTCAGGTGCAACTCCAGGTGGTCAACCGTGCCAAAGCGCTGGAGCGCCTGCATGAAAACCACGATGACCTGGTGATCATGGGTATGGTGCCGGAGGCGCTATCGCTGAATATCCTGCCGTTTCTGGACAATCTGTTGGTACCTGTAGTGCGTGCAGGAGATGAATTACTCAACAGGACTGCACTGGACACACAGACCTTTCTGGACGCAGGCCTGCTGATCCGTGAACGCGGCTCGGGCACCCGCCATGCGCTGGAACAATGGTGCACCGGCCACCACTATCGTCTCACCCCCCGATTGGA
>CANHAR010000165.1 GCA_947458495.1 Gammaproteobacteria bacterium
ACTCGTGAGTCTCACCGGCTACGGCAGAACGCAAATTATCGGCAGTGCCACCGATAGGCATGCCAGTGGCGGGATCGCCTACCTCTTCCAGATACTCAAGATGGCCATGGGCATGGCCGGTTTCGCCTTCGGCGGTCGAGCGGAACAAGGCGGATACATCGTTATAACCCTCAACATCCGCCTTCTGGGCAAAATAAAGGTAGCGACGGTTGGCCTGTGATTCGCCCGCAAAAGCAGCTTTCAGGTTTTCTTCAGTTTTAGTGCCTTTTAGTGACATGGTTTAACCTCTGAATCAGTTCTAGTCGTTGTAAGCAGGAGCCTTGGAATTTATATCAAAGGCTTTGCCCTTGCGAAACAAATTTTTGATGATTCCCGGATTAAACCGGATTCATCCCCCTGCCTGCTCTTTTAACACGTGGGCAATCTGCTAGAATCGATCACCCTGACCACGAGAGTTAGCCATGACGGAATCCAGAACCAGAAGCAAGCCCGCAGCAAAAGAGACAGCCTCCAAGCCAGCAGCAACCAAAGCCTCCTCTTCTAAAGCCTCGTCTGCCAGGGTGACAGAGGTCAAGAAGGTTACGAAGAGCGTGGCAGAGTCGAAATCTGCGGTTGCCAAAAAGCCCGCGGCAGCAAAAAAGACTGAACCTAAAACGTCTGTCGCTGCGCCCGTCAAGGTAAAAGCAGCTGCTGTGAAGAAGCCGGCAGCCATTGTCAAAGCACCTGCGGCCAAAAAACCGGCAGTGACCGCTAAAAAGGCTGTCGCTGCCAAAGCAGCGCCCGCTGTAACAAAACCCCTGAATAACAAAAAGGCTTCGGTAGATTCGGTGGCCACCAAGGCCAAAACTGGTGCTGCCAAAAAGCCCGTAGCTGATGCAAAAAAAACGGCGACAACAAAAGCGGTAGCCCCGGTTACCAAGCCTGCAGTTGGCAAGCCTGCGACAACCAAGGGAGTAGCGCTCGTTAAGAAGCCAGTGGCAACCAAGGCCGCAGCTAGCAAACCAACAGCAGTTCCCAAAAAGCCAGCAGCCACCATGGCCGCAGCAATGCCCAACAAAACCGTTGCAGCAAATTCGCCGGTAATCCCGAAAAAGCAGACTTCAGTCAAAGTAGTCGCAGCTGGCGATAAAAAATCAGTAACAGCAAAGAAGATCGTAGAGACTGCCGCGACCTTGCCGGTAGAACCCAAAAAGCGCAAAGCAGCAGCGCCGAAAAAGGCCGCGTCGGCGCAGGTAGCTGCTGAACTTATGCTAGAAGCGTCACCAGAAGTTGTTGCAGAGCTGCCCGCGGAAAAGCCGTCAATACAGGGTGCCTCAATCAGTTTCAGTGCTGTGCAGGAACCGCCGCAGCATCTTACGCTGCGCGTGGATGTAAACCGTGTGGTGGCGTTTCACTACCGTCTTCGCGAAATCAGACCGGACGGCAGTTTCTCACCATGGATTGAGGAGTCATTCGGCCGTCAGCCGCTGTTTTATCTGCATGGGCACGGTAATGTGATTGCGGGTCTTGAGCAGGCACTGGCCGGCAGAAAAGCCGGAGACGCGATCAACATTACGTTGCCTCCCGAGTTGGCATACGGACCGCGTACCTCTAACGACATGATGCGGCTGCCAATCAAACACCTGCACGGCAACATCAATCCCAAGGCGCTATTGCCAGGCTCAATTGTCACCATGAAGACCAATCAGGGTCTCAAAAATGCGCTGGTGATGAAAGTCGGAAAATTTAATGTTGATGTTGATACCAATCATCCTTACGCCGGTCGGACCTTGCACTATCAGATTGAAATTCTGGGTGTCAGGCCCGCCAGCGCAGAAGAAGTTGCGCACCGGCATGTCCATGGCCCGGGCGGACATCAACACTGATTTTGAAAAGGCAACACAACGCGCGCTTACTCACAATTATAAAAACAAGGGTTTTATCATGGCAGCAGAAAACGAGAGTCGAAGGCAACTTTTGAAAGCAGGCGTTGGTGCTGGTTTGGTCGCAGCAACCGCCGGATTTCCATGGTTTGCGCTGGCGCAGGATGAGCGCCTGATGAGTTTTCTGGATATCCCCGAGGGGTATGCGCCGACTGCGCGACAGCCTGGCCGCACGCATGTTATTGATACACGGCAAATAGATAGCTTTTACAGTGGTGACTTCTATGTGGTTCAGCATTACGGACAGCCCGAACTGGATGTCGCCAACTACAAGCTCGATCTGACCGGGCTGGTCAATCGCGAGCTCAGTTTCACGCTCGATCAATTGCGTGCTCTGCCCGGCCGAGAAATTGATGCCGGTTTTGAATGCGGTGGCAACGGCAACCGGATGTTCCACGGTCTGGTCGGTAATGCGCGCTGGCGCGGTGTCAGCCTTCCTGCCTTGCTGGAGCAGGCAGGTGTGCAGCCTGCAGGGCGCGAAGTTGTGTTTTTTGGTGGAGATGTGGGCACAGAGGAGATTCGCGGCCGCCAGGTTGAGAAGGTATTCGCGCGTAGCTTGTCTCTTGAAGATGCCATGCGCCCGGATAACATGGTGGTCTACGAAATGAATGGCGAACCTCTGCCGGTTCATCACGGCCGTCCGGTCCGGCTGCTGATTCCCGGTTTTTATGGTGTCGCCAATGTGAAGTGGCTCACCCAGATTCACGTCCAGGATACCCGTTACATGGGTCGTTTTATGGGACGTGACTATGTAACGCTGAAGCGCGAAATGGTTGGCAATCAAGAGCGCTGGGTTGAGAATTCGGTGGCGCGTATGAATCTGAAATCGGTTGTTGTGCGCGTTACTCAGCGTGGCAACATGCACAGAATCAGTGGATTTGCGCTGAATGATGGCACACCTCTGCAGAGTGTCGAGATCAGCATAGACGGTGGCGCCTGGCAGCAGGCCAGTATCGATCCACAGGCCAGCCAGTACAGCTGGAAACCCTTCCATTTTGACTGGGCCGGCGCGACGCCAGGCGAGCATACGGTGGTTTCACGTGCGACTGACATCAACGGTCATTCTCAGGCTATCGCAGAAGATTTGCCTGAACGCGTGAGCTACTGGGAAGAGTTTGGTCAGTTTCCGCGGCGGGTAATGATAGAGGCGTAATTCTTGCTCATCTGACGTGGCGACAACTGAAAGGGAAAAATTGCTGTGAAATCATTTCTGGTGTTAACGCTGATTGGTAACGACCAGCCGGGTCTGGTGGAATCACTGGCCCGGATTGTCGCGAGTCATCATGGCAACTGGCTGGAAAGCAATATGTCGCGCCTTGCAGGGAAATTTGCCGGGATACTGCGAGTCAGTGTTGACGAACAATATGTGGATAATCTGATTGCTGCCCTTAACGGTCTTTCCCCGCTCCTGAAATTGGTCGTCGAGCGCTCAGCCCATGCCGAGCCTGATCATGTGCCGCAGCAATGGCGGCTCAGTCTGGTGGCTAACGACAGGCCCGGCATTATTCGTGACGTTTCAGGTGTGCTGGCGCGGCAACTTGTCAATGTCGATGATCTGCAGACAGAGTGCGCGCCGGCACCTATGTCCTCCGATATTCTGTTCAAAGCGAGCGCGGTGTTACAAATCCCCACCGGCCTGAATATTGAAGCGCTGCGAGCACAGCTTGAGAGCCTGGCGGACGACCTGATTGTTGACCTTATTTTGATCTCAGGCTGATGATGCTCCAGCCTTTGGTGCGGGCGTGAGCGCGCAGCGTGTCATCCGGATCAACGGCAATCGCTTCACCAGCGACTTCCAGCAAAGGAATATCATTAAAAGAATCGCTATAGAAAATACTGTCATCAAGGCTTAGTGTTGCATCGTCTCGCAGACTCAGCCACTCCTGCAACTTGGTGATTTTCCCAGCTTTAAAACACGGAATACCTGAAATCTTGCCAGTAAAAACGTCGTGCTGAATTTCCAGATCGGTGGCAATCAGATCATGGACGCCCAGCCGCTCGGCAATCGGGCCGGTTACAAAGCGATTGGTTGCAGTCACGATCAGGCAAAGATCCCCTGCAGCCTTGTGCTCATTCACCAGTGACTGCGCGGCGGGCAGCATCATCGGTTCCACAAACAGCGACATAAACTCGGCGTGCAACATGGACAGTCGTTGCTTGCTGAATCCCACTACAGGTGCAATGGCAAACTCCAGATACTCATTCATATCCAGCACGCCTTGTTTGTATTGGGCATAAAAACCGTCATTGCGGCGCCGGTGCTCGGTTGCATCCACCAGCCCTGCGTGAATCAGGTATTCGCCCCAGGCGTGGTCACTGTCGCCGCCCAGCAGTGTGTTATCCAGATCAAAAATAGCCAGCCTGCGCATACGTGTGGTGTCCCGGGTTGATTAACAGCGCCGCCATTATAACCTCAGGGGCGCGCTGTTTTGCCGTGCAAAATTGTGAAACAATGCGGAGCTGTCAGAACCATTCAAGCCGGTTGATCTGACGTCTGTACAACCACGGGGAAAGCGGGCTGCCACATGATCGATGCTGAAGGTTTCAGGCCGAATGTCGGTATTATCATCTGCAACCAGAAAGGGCAGGTGATGTGGGCCAAGCGTATTGGCCAGGATGCCTGGCAGTTTCCGCAAGGTGGAATCCGTCATGGTGAGCGGCTACAACAGGCCATGTTCAGAGAGCTAAAAGAAGAAGTCGGGCTTGAGGCCAGAGATGTTGAAATTCTGTCCAGCACCCGGGATTGGTTGTATTACCAATTACCAAAAAACTATGTCCGGCAAAACACCAATCCGGTGTGTATTGGCCAGAAACAAAAGTGGTTTTTGCTGGGCTTGAAGGCAGATGAATCGCGTATCTGCTTGTCTAATCAATACGTATCGCCAGAGTTCGATGATTGGCAGTGGGTGAGTTTCTGGTACCCGTTAAGCCAGGTTATTGAATTCAAGCGTGAGGTTTATCGTCAGGCGCTCAAGCAGTTAGTGAAGCCCTTGAACCGCTTTATCATTTCATAAGGCGCCCGCTGGCGTCTGAGCACCCTTGTTTATGCTTGATAGATTGCGTGAAATAGTCCAGGAGGTGAACACCGCCACGGACCTGCAGTCCGCACTCGACGTGATTGTTTCGAGGGTGCGTGACGCCATGCAGACACAAGTTTGTTCGGTCTACCTGTTGGACACTGAAGTTAACAGTCATGTGCTGATGGCCTCAGAAGGCTTGCGCAAAGAGTCCGTCGGGCATGTCAGCTTGCAGCTGGATGAAGGGCTGGTGGGTTTGGTCGCCCGCAACGGCGAACCAGTCAATCTGCAGGACGCCCAAGCTCATCCGAATTATCATTATTTGTCTGAAACCGGTGAGGAAGCATTCAGCTCCTTTCTGGGGGTTCCGATCATTCACCATCGCAAGGTGTTGGGTGTACTGGTAGTGCAGCACCGCGAGAAGCGCTACTTCGACGCGGGTGAAGAGGCTTTTCTGATCACGTTGTCCGCGCAGTTGTCCGGCGTTATCGCAGCAGCCGAAGCAACCGGTGCCATTCAGGGCACCAGCCCCTCGGGCCAACGCCGCGCAGATGCAAGTTTCAGTGGCATTTCCGGTGCATCGGGTGTTGCCATCGGGCAGGGCGTGGTGGTTTTTCCGCACGCCGACCTCAAACTGATTCCAACCCGTATTACCGATAACATCGCGGCTGAGCTGACCAGCTTCCAGACTGCGCTGGAAGCTGTGCGCGCAGATATCCGTGCCTTGGGGGAATCGGTTGGACATCAGTTGCGTCCGGAAGAGCGCGAGTTGTTTGATGTCTACCTGCGTATGCTCGACGACGATGCACTGGGTCGTGAGGTCATTGATTTAATCAATCTGGGCAACTGGGCGCAGGGCGCATTGGCGGAAGTAGCCAATGATCACGTCAAAGCGTTTGAACAAATGAAGGATCCTTACCTGCGCGAGCGTGCCGCGGACATCAAGGATCTGTGCAGTCGTGTGTTGTTTTACCTGCAGGAAACTGAGCGGGCAACGCCCCGCGATTATCCCTTGCGCACCATTCTGATTGGTGAAGAGCTTGCGCCGTCCATGCTGATGGAAGTGCCGCGCGAAAAATTGGCCGGTATTATTTCGGTCATGGGCTCAGGCAATTCACATGTTGCCATTCTTGCACGCACGATGGGCATACCCACTGTCATGGGCGCTGTAGATCTGCCTTACCATAAGCTGGATGGTCGCTCATTGATTGTGGATGGATATAGCGGCACGGTTTACAGCAATCCGTCAGATCAGTTATTGGCGCGTTACCGTGAGGTAATCAAGGAAGAAGAACAGCTGGTTCGCGGACTCGAGGTATTGATTAACCTGCCCGCAGTCACTCCAGACGATCATCGGGTCAGGCTGTGGGTCAACACCGGGTTGATGACTGATGTGGTGCGTTCTCTGGATCATGGCGCCGAAGGCATTGGTCTGTTCCGCACCGAGGTACCGTTTCTGTTGAGTGAGCGCTTTCCCAGTGAAGACGAGCAGGCTGACATTTACCGGCAGCAACTTGAAGCGTTTGCACCCAAAAAAGTCACCATGCGTACCCTGGATGTGGGTGGTGACAAATCACTGCCGTACTTTCCGATAGAAGAAGAAAACCCCTTCCTGGGCTGGCGGGGGATTCGTGTGACCCT
>CANHAR010000166.1 GCA_947458495.1 Gammaproteobacteria bacterium
GGCATGGGCTACAACCTGCTGACCAAGAGATACTCTCTGCAGAATAATGTTGATGTAAATTATTTGGTTCATTATACAAAACCATTTTAGATTAATGAGTTGCATTGTTATGCTGATTTTCTTCGAGGTTTTGATTGAGTCCAGTGAATAGTTCTATCTCATACACATGGCGCTTGTCAGATAAAGCATGTGTACTCTTTGACCTGGATGGGACCTTGGTGGATACCGCTGCAGATTTTGAACTTGTTTTGCGATCCCTGTGTCTGCAAGAGGGCGTTGCGGTGCCCTCTTCAGTATCTATTCATGCCACGGTATCCAGTGGTGCCAGAGCTTTACTGGGTCTTGCGTTTGATAACGATCCGGCGAATCCCCGTTTTGAGTCATTGTTGCTTGACATGTTGGACCGATATGAACAGCAAATAAAATTAACGCGCTCAACCCTTTATCCGGGTATGGACAGACTGTTGCTGGAGCTGGAGCAGCGCGGAATTCCCTGGGGAGTTGTCACAAATAAACCAGAGCGATTTTCGAAGCCCCTGTTGTGCTCATTGGAACTACAGAGCCGCTGCAATGTCTTGGTGTGCCCAGACCATGTCACACACTCCAAGCCGCACCCTGAGCCTTTGCTGCTCGCTTGTGAGCTTGTAAAGAGGCAGCCGGCCTGTACCGTCTATGTGGGCGATCATCCGCGAGACATCATCGCGGGTAAGGCCGCCGGTATGAGGACAATTGCCGCCGCTTATGGATACCTGCCGTCGCAACCTTGTATTTCTGAATGGGGCGCGGATCTTATTGTTAAAGACGTAAAACAAATCACATATTCCTTCTGGCCAGATATCAAAATCTCCACATAAATTTCAGGAACCCCTATGTCTGAGAATATTGGCAATGCAAGTCTATTAACCAACAGAGTCATTCTGGTTACAGGTGCTGGTGATGGTATCGGGAGAGCTGTTGCCATGGCGTTTGCACGCGCCGGCGCCAGAGTTATTCTTGTTGGCAGGACTCAAAGCAAGCTTGAGCAGGTATACGACAGCATCATGGCTGAGCATCTTGTTGAACCAGTTATTCATCCTATGGATCTTGCAAGCGCTGTTGCTGATGACTATGAAGTATTGGGCAAGAGTGTTACGGAGCAGTTTGGAAGACTTGACGGTCTGCTGCACAATGCTGGCCAACTGGGTACCTTTGGGCCCTTGCAGTATACGCTGCCAGAAAACTGGATGAAAATCATGCAGGTCAATGTCAATGCTGCGTTTTTACTGACAAGAGCTTTGCTGCCTGCCCTGTTAGCATCAGCTGATGCCCGCGTGTTGTTTACATCATCATCGGTGGGGCGCAAAGGTCGGGCCTATTGGGGAGCATATGCGGTAAGCAAATTTGCTGTAGAGGGCATGATGCAAGTCCTTGCTGATGAGCTTGAGAATACCAGTAACATCAAAGTCAACAGCGTGAATCCCGGCGCTACCCGGACAGTTATGCGGGCTGATGCCTATCCTGCTGAGAATCCGGCAACATTGCCGACCGCTGAATCACTAGTACCGGCTTATGTATTTCTGATGTCTTCACAGGCGGCTGACATTCATGGCCAGGCTATTAATATTCGTGAATTACTGGAGAAACTCTAATTGGCTGGGTAACTAAAAATCGGATGAGCGCCCAGAATGACATTCTGGGAGAGCTAACCTTCTATCGTGACAAGCGCTCTAATGAATATGAACTTGATACCCAGAAGGCGCTGCTGTTTACCCTGCTTTGCCCGATTCCTAATGCATTTTTTATCAAAAGGTACTAGCAGCATCCTTGACCGATCCATCGACGGGAGCCGGGAACCGGCAAGCGTTGTGCAGACAGCTCAGTCGGGAAGTCAGTGCTGTCTTACCAAGGGTGTAGCGATAGATGGTTTGCACTACCACCACTAAACACAGGATATGGACATCAGAGTCGGCAAACAATCCGCGCGCAGCTTTGGATACTGGCTGTTGTAAACTGATAAGTTCGTGGGTGAAATCACATTTAAACGCAATCGCAGATTTTCTGAGCAAGAGATGCAGCTCATAGAGTTACTATTCCCATCGCTGATCAAGCCACTAGGCTAGAGACTCAAGTCTCAGCACAATAGGAAGCCTGATCTGCGCGAACAGTCTCAAGACCCATTAGTCAGGCATCTCGGACAGCTATCATGACTCCGAACGTCGGCCAGCGTGGCGCGTCGGTCTTTTCATAGCCGACGCTGACGGGGGCTCCATTCCGGCAGCTTCGTACAGCGTGATTATCTCCGGGGTTTTCATTTCGTAAAGTTGTCCCTTCTTAACTCTGCTGGGAATAAAAACCGGGCCGTACCGAACACGCTTGAGTCGGCTGACTTGCACGCCCTGCGACTCCCACAGTTTTCTAACTTCTCGGTTTCGACCTTCCATGATTACCACGTGATACCAGCGATTGCGCCCCTCTCCGGCAAAGAACCTGACGTCTGTAAAACGACACTGATGTTCATCGATCATGACGCCCTTAAGCATGATTTTAAGCATGTCGTCGGTCACGTCTCCCATAATTCTGACTGCATACTCCCGATCAATGCCAGCCGATGGATGCATCAATTTGTTAGCCAATTCGCCATCTGTGGTAAACAGCAAAAGCCCGCTGGTATTAAAATCCAGCCTCCCCACCGCAACCCAGCGTCCATGCTTTATCATCGGCAGATGATCGTAAACCGATGGCCTGCCTTCCGGATCGCGCCTGGAGCAAATTTCGTTCTCCGGTTTGTTGTAGATCAGCACTCGCGGCACAACAGCATCGGGGCTGGCATTCGCGACTTTCTTGCCGTCCACAACCAGGCTGTCATCTGCGCCTGCCCGGTCACCCAAGGTGGCGGTTTTACCATTGATCTTTACCCGGCCCTGAGTTATCCAGTTCTCCATTTCACGACGCGAGCCAAAACCCGCTCTGGCTAATACTTTCTGAATTTTTTCGTCCTGCACTGCATCAGTCATTGGTCTTTTCTCTGTGGTATCCCAGAATCTCATCTAGCGGTCTTTTTGCGAGTGCCATAGCTTCATCTTCATCCAGAAGTCCACTTTGCGCAAATTCGGCGTCATTCTGCAGCTCAGGCTGGACATCGGGTGCTTCGGGCAAAATCAACACCCTTCCGGCCAAGCTTTCACCCAGATCAAGTTCAGGATTGAGCTGATCAAGATCGCGTATTTCCGCCAGCGGCGGCAATTCCTGCAAACTTTTTAGATTAAAATAATCAAGAAACTGGCGCGTAGTTGCGAACATTGCTGGCCGGCCAGGTACATCGCGATGGCCGACAATACGCACCCATTCCCTGTCAAGCAATGTCCTGATGATTGTCGAGCTTACGGCAACTCCACGGATTTCTTCGATATCACCACGAGTAATCGGCTGCCGATATGCAATTAATCCCAGCGTTTCAAGCAGTGCCCGAGTATATCGCTGCGGCTTTTCTTCCGACAATCTGGATATCCAGGGGCTTAAATGCTGACGCACCTGAAAGCGGAACCCCGAGGCAACTTCCTTCAACTCAAATCCACGCGACTGACAATCGGTCTGAATTTCATGCAGAGCTGCACGAATGCTCTCAGAATCCGGCCTTTCCGCTTCGATAAAAACATCACTCAAAGCCGCAATAGTCATCGGTCTGCCTGCCGCCAGTAACACACCCTCAAGGATCTGACGTAGAAGTTGGTCATCAATAGTCCGTGCTTCGTAGGTAATAGTCTCAAATGCTTCTTCAATACCGTCGGAATCCTGTTTTTCAAGGTTATGTTCTGTCATTCGACACCTATAGCCGACTGGCTGCGCGCTTTGATGTGTATTGGTGCAAAGGGTTCGCTTTGTACGATATCCACCAAGGCGTCCTTAATGAGTTCCATGATCGCAAGAAATGTGACCACGACTCCGAGACGCCCTTCTTCTCTCATTAATAACGATACCAGCGGCACAAAGCGATCAGTTGATAGTCTTACCAGAATCTCAGCCATTTTCTCCCGTGTAGAGAGGGTTTCGCGTTGAATCTGATGATGTTCAAACATGTCCGCTCTGCGTAATGCCCCTGCCAGTGCCGCCAGAATTTCCTGGAGCTCAACTATAGGGTCGGGCGTGTGTCGCTCGAGCATCGGTTCCTGTGCTCGGGCAAGAAAGATTTCGCGTTCAAGTCTGGGCAGTAAATCAATATCCTCTGCTGCTTTTTTGTAGCGTTCATATTCCTGCAAGCGACGAATCAGTTGTGCTCTGGGGTCGTCTTCCTCTTCTTCATCCATACTGCTTCGGGGCAACAACATTCTGGACTTGATTTCAGCCAACATGGCCGCCATCACCAGGTATTCAGCGGCTAGCTCAAACTGATGTGACTCCATCAGATCAACATATGCCATGTATTGTTCAGTAATAACCGAGACATCAATATCAAGGATATCAATATTCTGGCGCTTGATAAGATAAAGCAGCAAATCCAGAGGCCCTTCAAATGCCTCCAGAAATACTTCCAGTGCATCAGGGGGTATGTACAAATCATGAGGCAGCTGCGTCACTGCCTTTCCGGCAATGAAGGCAAACGGCATTTCGTGCTGCGCGACCACTACGTCTGCAGTATTGATGTTTGTCTCCGGCAGTTGGACTCGTTCGCTCATAAGGACTTACCTGTCTGGTTGTCTATCGTTCATCAAAAAATCATCGATAGTTCAAACCCATCGCAGCCCTCACCTCGGTGAGGGTTTCAACAGCATGCGACCTTGCGCGCTCACTGCCTTTGATCAGAATATTGCGAACTTCACCAGGATCCAGCTGATACTGAGCGCCGCGTTTCTGCATAGGCTCCAACTCAGCAACCACGGCATCGATCAGTGGCTTTTTGCACGCCAGGCATCCAATCCCTGCGCTGCGACAACCTTGTTGGACCCAGTTTTTGGTGTCGGTATCTGAATAGACTTCATGAAGTTGCCAAACGGGACAGTTTTCGGGGTTGCCGGCATCACTGAGCCGGATACGTGCAGGGTCCGTAGGCATGGTGTTGATTTTTTTGGTTAATCCGTCTACGGGTTCACGCAGCGATATTGTATTGCCGTACGACTTGGACATCTTCTGACCGTCAAGCCCTGGCATCTTTGCTGCTGGTGTCAACAGAGCCCGCGGTTCAGCCAGAATAACTTTGCCGCTACCTTCCAGATAACCCATGACTCGCTCTCTGTCACCCAGGGAAAGGTTTTGTTGTTCTCTTATCAGTGTCTGTCCCTGGGCCAAAGCTTGATGATCGCCTTGCTGCTGAAAAGCAGTTCTCAGCAACAGAATATCTTTTGCTGTTTTTTTACCCATTTTTTTTATAGCTGTCAGTGCCAGTTGCTCATGATCAGCTTCGCGCCCGTACAGGTGGTTAAAGCGTCTTGCTATCTCACGGGTAAGTTCAACATGAGCAACCTGATCCGCCCCTACGGGCACAAAACCTGCTCGATAAATTAGAATGTCAGCACTCTGCAACAAGGGATATCCCAGAAACCCGTAAGTTTCCAGATCTTTGTCTCTTAACTTGTCCTGTTGGTCTTTATAGCTGGGGACACGCTCCAGCCAGCCCAGCGGCGTCATCATCGACAACAACAAATGAAGTTCAGCATGCTCAGGGACACTTGACTGGATAAATAATGTCGCCTTTTCTGGATCAACACCCGCTGCAAGCCAGTCAATCACCATATTCATGACGCTTGCTTCGATGACACTGGGTGTTGCATAGTGAGTTGTCAATGCATGCCAATCGGCAACAAAATAGAAACTCTGATATTCATTCTGCAGTTGAACCCAATTCTTTAAGACACCGTGATAATGACCAAGGTGCAGAAGACCCGTAGGTCTCATACCTGATAACACACGTTTTTGTGAATCAACTGTAGACAAACCCTTATCCTCTCTTTCTGATGTTGGTGTTGACGATTGCATTTGCTAAGAATGCGAACAGGGATGTCCGGCTTTCAGCAAAATTCAGAGCCGATATTATTGCACAACTGATCTTGACTGATGGCGATTAAAATTTTTTAGCGATGGCACTTAACTCAAACTGAAGTTGCATCTATTGAAACGGAGATGGGTCGCCGAGACCGATACGAACTATAACGGGGACGCCGTCTACCAGATCGATTACTGTTGATGGTTCAAGACCGCAAGATCCGCTATCGATAATCAGGTCAACTTGTCTATCCAGAATTTCTTCGATTTCATAGATCTCCGTGAGCGGGATATCATCGCCTGGCATTATGAGACTGGTGCTCATCAGTGGTTCACCCACCGCATCCAGTAAAGCCCTGCTGACCGGGTGTGCAGGCACCCTGAGGCCTATGGTCTTTCTTTTTGGGTGCATCAGCCTTCTTGGCACTTCCGCTGTCGCATCGAGAATAAAGGTGTATGGACCGGGTGTGTGTGCTTTGAGCAGTCTATAGGCGCTGTTGCTGACTTTGGCATAGGTTGCAATTGCAGATAGGTCGGCGCACATCAGTGTTAGGTTGTGTTTGTCATTTAA
>CANHAR010000167.1 GCA_947458495.1 Gammaproteobacteria bacterium
ATAGGGTGCTGGCATTTTATGTGGCGTCGCTCATTGGTCGAGAAATTTTTCCGCATCCAGCGCGGCCATGCAGCCAAAACCGGCGGAGGTAATCGCCTGACGATAGATGTGATCAGCGATATCGCCTGCAGCAAACACACCAGGCATACTGGTTTGAGTTGCATTGCCTTCGGTGCCACTGTGAATTTTGATGTAGCCATCCTTCATGTCCAGCTGACCGGCAAATATATCTGAGTTCGGTTTATGGCCAATGGCAATAAACACACCATCAACAGTCAATCTTTGGGTACTGTTATCTTTTGTACTGGTTATTTCCAGTCCGGTCACGCCCATCTCATCACCAAGCACTTCGGTTAATGCATGATTCCAGATAATCGTAATGTTGCCGGTCTTGGCTTTGGCAAAGAGTTTGTCCTGCATGATTTTTTCAGCGCGCAGGGTTTCCCGCCGGTGAATAAGAGTAACGTGCGATGCTATGTTTGACAGATATAGCGCTTCCTCTACCGCGGTGTTACCACCACCAACAACAGCCACCGGTTTATTGCGATAAAAGAAACCATCGCAGGTTGCGCAGGCGCTGACACCTTTACCCATAAATGCCGCTTCCGACTCAAGCCCTAGATACTGCGCAGACGCTCCTGTCGCAATAATCAATGCATCGCAACTGTATTCGCCCGAATCACCCTTGAGCAAAAACGGGCGTTGCTGCAGATTCACCTGGTTGATGTGATCAAACACAATGTTTGTATTAAAGCGTTCTGCATGACGGCGCATACGATCCATCAGGTCCGGTCCCTGCAGGCCTTCCACATCACCGGGCCAATTATCAACATCCGTTGTGGTGGTGAGTTGACCACCCTGAATCATGCCGGTAATAACCACCGGCTGAAGATTGGCGCGCGCCGCGTAAACAGCAGCGGTATAACCGGCAGGACCTGAACCGAGAATGATCAATCGATGGTGTTGTGTAGACATAAAACAAATTCCTGCTAACGGACAATTTTCACGATGGGGCGCATTATAGTCACAATGGTGGCGCGCTTGTCTTTATCAAGCAGGTTTCCAGCAGAATCTCTGTGATATGCTGCGTAGCAACCGTAACCGCGGGTTCCGCTGCCCATAAAAATTGATTATGATGGCGCCGTGATTACGTGAAACTGAATTAACTAGACTACGCAGGCGACTGATAAATTTTGAAAAATGCCTCCAAGAACAAAACCCAGCAGGACGAAAGATTAACGGGTCTGTCGCAGCGTATTGTGCGCGAAGGATCGCTGATTATTGCCTTTCTTGTAGGCCTCGTATTGTTGATTTCATTGTTGACTTACTCGCCTGCTGATCCTGGATTTACCACAACAGGTAGCGGGGCGCTGGTAGAAAATGCGGTAGGTCAGGTTGGGGCGTGGACGGCTGATGTGCTGCTACACATGTTTGGCTACTTTGCCTACATTTTCCCTGCAGCACTTGGGCTGCGTATATTTTTATTGTTCAGGCAGGATGAGTCACACCGGGTGATTTCCTGGCGCATGCTGGCAATTCGCGCGGTGGGTATAATGTTGCTGGCGATTGGTGCCTGCGCGCTGGCAACCCTGCATTTCTCCATGCCTGCAGACTTCACCTGGCTAGCAGGTGGCTGGATCGGCAATTCGATGGCCAATGCCAGCGTTCCGGTGTTTGCGATCCTTGGCAGCACATTGATTTTTCTGGCGTTGTTTCTGCTTGGATTGACTGTCTGTTTTGAAATTTCCTGGATTCTGGTAGTCGACAAAGTCGGTTATTGGACCTTAACCAGCTATGGATTCGGGCTTGAAAATTTCCGGGCCTGGCAAGAAAAGCGTGAAGAGTCGCATAAAGTTCAGGAAGGTCTGGAAAAACGCAAACGTGCCATGGATGTGCGTATAGAAAAGGAAAAAAAGCGCACGCCGCCGCGTATCGATCCGGTGCTGACAGCACCCGTTGAGCGCAGTCCTCGTGTTGAAAAGGAACGCCAGGGTAAATTATTCAAAGCGGATGCGCCGGGTGAACTGCCGGCAATCAGTCTGTTAGACGAAAAAAAGCAAACCGCCTTCAAGGGTTATTCAACGGATTCGCTGGAGGCAATGTCACGATTACTGGAGTTGAAGCTTCAGGACTTTGGCATTGATATTGAAGTAACTGCCGTCAATCCCGGGCCGGTGATTACCCGTTTTGAAGTTCAGCCTGCGCCCGGCATCAAAGCCAGCCGCGTCACCGGACTCGCCAAAGATCTTGCCCGCTCCCTTGCGGTCGTTAGTGTGCGCGTTGTTGAAGTGATTCCTGGCAAAACGGTTATTGGTATCGAAATTCCTAACGAACACCGGGAGATCATCCTGTTCAGCGAGGTTCTCTCTTCACCCGAATTCGACAAGGCACAGTCTCCGGTCAGCATGGCACTGGGACATGACATTGTGGGCAAACCGGTGGTAGTGGACCTGGCCAAAATGCCACATCTGCTGGTAGCCGGCACCACCGGGTCAGGCAAGTCTGTGGGGATTAATGCCATGATCCTCAGCCTGCTATACAAGTCATCGCCCAAAGATGTGCGCATGATCATGATTGACCCCAAAATGCTGGAGTTGTCTGTGTATGACGGCATCCCGCACTTATTAACACCGGTAGTCACAGATATGAAAGACGCGGCCAATGCATTGCGCTGGTCGGTCGCTGAGATGGAACGGCGCTACAAACTGATGTCAGCGCTGGGAGTGCGCAACCTCGCCGGTTTCAACAAAAAAGTTGAAGATGCCATCAAGGAAGGCACGCCCATTTATGATCCGATCTGGCGGCCAGACCCGATGATTCTGCAGGACGACCAGACCGCACCTGCACTGGAACCGCTGCCCACCATTGTTGTTGTTGTCGACGAATTAGCTGACATGATGATGGTTGTTGGTAAAAAAGTAGAGGAACTGATTGCCCGGATAGCACAGAAAGCAAGGGCAGCGGGGATTCACCTCATCCTGGCCACACAACGTCCGTCTGTGGATGTACTGACCGGCCTGATCAAAGCCAATATCCCGACACGCCTGTCGTTTATGGTGCAGTCAAAAGTCGACTCGCGCACAATTCTGGGAGAGGGCGGGGCAGAACAACTGCTGGGGCATGGCGACATGCTGTTTCTTCCACCCGGTGGCGGTCTGGCCAGAAGGGTACACGGCGCGTTTGTGAGTGATGAAGAAGTGCATCGCGTTGTTGCTGACTGGAAATCGCGGGGCTCACCTGTATACATCGAAGAGATTACCCAAGGTGTTGAAGAACGTGAAATGAACATGGGTAACATGGGCGGTGGCGACGGCGAAGGTGAGGAAGATGATGCGCTCTACGACGAAGCAGTCGCGTTTGTAACCGAGTCACGAAAAGCCTCCATTTCAGCCGTACAGCGCAAATTACGTATCGGTTACAACAGGGCAGCGCGTATGATTGAATCCATGGAGGCAGCAGGCGTCGTGTCAGAAATGGGCACAAACGGTAGCCGCGAAGTACTTGCACCACCGCCACCTCGATAGCCTGTAAACTGCGATGACGCGTGTGCCGGGGAAATTCTGTGTCCAACTTTAAATTTTATAAATTGTCTTTGCCATCAGCGTTGACGACGTTGTTGTTGGCACTGGTACTGGTACTAGCGGCAGGGTCAACCAGCGCACAGGCACAAGATGACGATGCCAGCGCTGCTGGGTCTGAGGCCAACACGATAGATGCTGAACAACCCGCACTCAGCGCCGAGGAGCAACTCGATTCACTGCTGGAGAATCTGCAGACTTTTCGCGCCAATGTGCGCCAGCTGATCGTTGAAAATACCGGCGGTGTTCTGGAAGAAAGCGAAATCCTGTTTATGCTCAAGCGGCCGCATGGGTTTTATTGGGAGACTCTGCTGCCATTTCCGGAGCTCATTGTCACTGACGGCGAAACCCTATGGAATTACCAGCCTGATCTGCTGCAACTGAGCATCGAGAACTGGGATGCCAGTCGTTCCGAGCTCGCTGCGCAACTGCTGAGTGGCAACACCGACGCTATTGTGGCGGAATACACCATCAGCGCCATCCCGATGAACACCAGCGACTGGGAGTTCATGCTGTACCCCAATGACCCGGCAAGCCTTTATGAACAGGTTTCACTGTATTTCGAGCAGAGCGAACTGGTGTCAATTTTGTTGATCAACACCAATGGTCAGCGCACGTTCTGGGAGTTTAATAACCGGGAAATCAATCTCGAACTTGAGTCATCTGTGTTCACCTTTGTAACGCCTGATGATGAATTTCTGGATGTGCTGGATAAACGTGAAACAGTCGGGCTTTGACATACTGAGCAGCAAATCCACCGAGGCGGATGATGCTGCGCCGGATACCCACTCGCAGCCGCTGGCCTCAAGGATGCGCCCCCGCAATCTGACAGAATACATTGGTCAGACTCACCTGCTGGCAAAAGGTAAACCCTTGGGGGAAGCGCTGCGGCGCGGCCATTTACACTCCATGATCCTGTGGGGCCCGCCCGGTACCGGCAAAACCAGCCTGGCACGACTGGTCGCCCGGCTGTGTGACGCGCGTTATGACAGCCTGTCTGCTGTCTTGTCAGGGTTCAAAGAAATCCGCTTAGCGATTGATCTGGCAAAACAACATCAACAGATGACAGGGCAGGCGAGCCTGTTGTTTGTCGACGAAGTGCATCGATTTAACAAAAGCCAGCAGGATGCTTTTTTACCGCATATCGAAGAGGGCACCATTGTCTTTATTGGCGCCACCACAGAAAACCCCTCCTTTGAGCTCAACAACGCCCTGTTGTCACGCGCTCGCGTGTATGTGCTGCAAAGCCTGAGCGACGAAGAAATTGTCCAGCTCATGCAGCAAGCGCTGCTGGATACCCAGCGCGGCCTCGGTCTGCGGGCGCTTCACATTGATGCAGACAACCTTCACCGTCTGGCGGCAGCTGCCGATGGCGACGCCCGCAAGGCTCTTAACCTGCTGGAAATCGCCGCCGATCTGGTCAACGACGGCGAGTCTATCGACCAGGCCATTCTTGATCAGGCTCTGCAAGGTGCGGTGCGGCGTTTTGATAAAGGCGGTGACCTGTTTTACGAACAGATATCCGCTTTGCACAAAGCCGTTCGTGGTTCCGCGCCAGATGCCGCACTGTATTGGATGATGCGTATGTTGGATGGCGGCTGCGATCCTCTGTATGTAGCCCGGCGGCTGGTTCGCATGGCCAGCGAGGACATCGGCAACGCGGATCCGCGTGCCTTACAGATCACACTGTCAGCCTGGGATGCACTGACGCGGCTGGGCACACCGGAAGGCGAACTGACTCTGACACAAGCGGTTCTGTACCTTGCCTGTGCTCCCAAGAGTAATGCGGTTTACATGGCGTATAACCAGGTCAAAACAGATATCAGCAAACAACCGGGTTACGATGTGCCCGTGCATTTACGCAATGCGCCCACTCGTCTGAACAAGGAACTCGGGCATGGTGCGCAATACCGCTACGCGCATGATGAACCCGGCGCTTACGCGGCAGGGGAAAACTATTTTCCGCCTGAACTTAAAGACTCACAGTATTATTTTCCCGTGAGTAATGGCTTGGAAATCAAAATTGGCGAAAAACTGCAGTGGCTGCGTGAACAGGACAAACTCAGCTCATTAAAACGTTATCCCGATAACACCCGCAAAACACGCATCACGGATGAGGACAAATAACATGTCCGTGTTCACCACCTATGCAGCGATTGCCGTAGGGGGGGCCGCTGGCGCTATGGCGCGTCATGCCTCCATCAATCTGGTACAAGTCTGGAACAACAACTCGCCAGGCATGTTCAACGGTATGCCCCTGGGCACCTTGCTGGTCAACGTCAGCGGCTCGTTGTTGATTGGAATTTTGCATGTGTTGCTGGTTGAGCGCTTGCCGGTCAATACCGAGCTGCGTGCGCTGCTGATGGTGGGTTTTCTGGGTGCGTTCACAACATTCTCCACCTATTCGCTGGATACTCTGCTACTGATCGAACGCGGCCTGGTCTTTCAAGCGCTGATCTATACCTTCAGTAGTGTCGTGTTTTGCCTGCTGGCCACATGGCTTGGCATGGCACTGACGCGCACACTCGCGTAAAATCCGCCACCTGACATAAGCCTACCCGGTCAAAAAGATAACGCCCGGGTCAATCTCAAGGACTATCTTTATGCTGGACCCCAGACTCTTACGCGCCGACCCCGAGCGACTGGTCAATGCGCTAGCCAAGCGCGGCTTCACCCTGGATTTGAATACACTGATTGAACTGGATAACCAGCGCAAAAGTCTTCAGCAGGAAACTGAAAAGCTGCAGAACGAACGCAACCTGCGCGCCAAGTCCATTGGTCAGGCGAAAGCGTCCGGACAAGATGTGGCACCGTTGTTGGCGGAAGTAAATGATCTGGGTGACCGGCTTGATGCCGCGAAATCC
>CANHAR010000168.1 GCA_947458495.1 Gammaproteobacteria bacterium
GAACGGTGCAGTTGCGTACCGCAATGTGCGTTTTATGCTAACGGATGCTGCGCAGCTGGTGTTCACGCTTGAGGGGACGGATTAATTTAATCTTTACAGGCGTCGGTAAATGTCCCGTCGATGGCCGACTCTGACCACTGTTACAATCAAGTGGTCATCCACAACTTCGTACACTATCCGATAGATCCCTTGTCGAATGCGGTAGCGATCACGCCCAGAGAGCTTTTCACTACCGGGTGGCCGAGGGTCCTCTTGTAAATCTTCCAGGCGCTGAAGGATACGCCCCACGTCAGCCTTGGGGATCTGCCGCAGATCCTTCGCAACCGATGCTTTGAATTCCAGTTTATATCTTGCCATGAGCTTTGAGATCGTCCAGCAAGGCTTCGTAGGTCATGGATGGCTCGGCAACCCTGTCTTCGAACGCAGCCAGATCTTCCTGATCCTCGGCCAAAGCGCCTCGAACTGCGTCATTTACAATATCTGAGACACTGCGATTGCTGTGTGCCGCTTTGAGCCGCAATGCTGCATGCAATTGTGGGTCAAAGTAAATTGTTGATCGTTTGGAAACATCGCTCATATTTGTTGCGCTCTAATGGATGGGATCAGCCTCATTTATACTGAAACACTAACGCTATAGCGCTATAACGTCAAGACGTCAACTGTCTGCGATCTTTCACGGAATATAAATCTCGCGGTGGTACCAGGGAGTCGAGGTGATACCCGTCAACACTTCCGAGCCATCAAATATGCGCGAGTACAGGGGGCCATCAATGTGCAGGCTCATGGATTCGATGCGGCTGTCTGGCGCACCTGGCACGCCCAGTGCGTCATTGGCCTGATCGATTTTATAGGTGCGCGTGAAGCCGGTGTTTTTGCCAGAGCGGATCACAATTGTTGATGGGCGACGTACCGGAATTGCCTGCTGATAGCTGAGTGTCAGGCTGACACTGTCTCCACTGCCAGAGACCATCTGCCAGCTTTCCTGCACGCTGCTGAATTGCTCCGCTGACCCGGATAGTATTCTGTCGGCGCGAGCGGTCACGGCAGGCTGATAGACCTCATAAGATCCAACGCCTTCCGGGGATATACCGTTAATGATCAGCGTGCTGTTATTGCCATCAGCATCGCGCGCCTGCACCGACATCACCATATAACGGCTGCTACCGGTGCCAACCGGTTGCCCTTGAGGGTCGAGTACCACATGGCGATCCATAAAGGTAATGGACAGATTTACCTGCGATGGAGAATCCGCAACAGGCGTCATCGACCACCCCATTGGCAATAGAGCACGAACCGCATCACCGTTGACCCGAAATCCCAAAGAAGTGCGTGTTTCGGCACTCCACTCCACATACGGATCCGCCCTTTCCGTCTGAGCAGTGACGCTCGCGGCCCACAAAAGAGCTGCCAGTGTCAGGGTAAAAATGCCAACAATGGCCAATTCTTTAGCTTTCATGTGTAGCTCCTTTTGTTTCCGATTGGTGTTTCTGATTGGATTGGGTGGATTGGGGACGGAGAGATCATTTTTTGATCTCTCCGTCCTCAAAGCCTCCGTCCCCGTCACCTGGCTGCGCGCACAAACACCAGCAGACTCAACAGGGTCAGCAAGGCCGCAAGGGCAAACGCTGCGCCGGGAAAGTAGACAGTGGTGGATGAGGCCGTAAACAATGCGAAGGTACCCGTCATCAGAGGCGGACTGAGGATTGAGGTGAGGCTGGACATACTGGCCAGTCCGCCTTGTAACTCGCCCTGAGCATTGGCAGGAATCTGACCGGACATGATGCTTTGCACCGACGGCATCACAAAACCCTGCAATGCGCCGGGAATCATAAATACATAGAGCATAAAGCCGCTGCTGGCGAACGCATAACCGGCAAATGAAACAATACAAAACAAAAACCCGGCAATGGCCGCCTTGTGCTGTCCGATCAGCGGCAATACCCGACGCAATAGCACCGCTTGCGTAAATACCATCAGGATCCCGACAAAGGCAAAGGAGTATCCAATCTGCGACTCGCTCCACTGGAACTTTTCAATCGTGAAATAGGTCCAGGTGCTGGGTAAGGCGTGGTGGCCCATCAGAAACAGGAAGTAGGCACCGATCATCCCCATCACCACCGGATACTTCCGTAACGCCAGCAAGGTGCCCATGGGGTTGGCGCGGCGCAAATCAAATGGACGACGGTTTTCTTTGGCCAGAGTCTCTGGCATCACAAAAAAACCAAACAGCAGATTGGCGAAAGCCAGACAGGCTGCCGCAATAAATGGCACCCTGGCGCCATATTCACCGAGCAATCCACCTACCAGCGGCCCGATGATAAAACCAAGACCAAACGCCGCCCCAATCAACCCAAAGGTTTGAGCACGTTTCTCTGGGGGTGTGCTGTCGGCGATCACCGCATAACAGGTGCTGTATGTCGAGGCGGCAATACCAGCCACGATCCTGCCGATAAACAACCAGAACAGTGTTGGTGCCCATGCCATAACCAGGTAGTCCAGACCAAGCAATAACAGTGACAGCAACAGCACTGGCCTGCGTCCAAACCGATCAGAAATATTGCCCATCAGTGGCGAGCAAAAAAACTGCATGAGGGCATACACCATCATTAACCAGCCACCATAACGTGCGGCGCTGGACAAACCTTCACCTGACACGCTCATGATCAGTTGCGGCATAACCGGCAGAATGATGCCAAACCCGATAGAGTCGATCAGCAGCGTGATAAAAACAAAGGTCAAGGTATATTTGTGGCTCATGATGCAGCTCTTGTTATTGTGATGTGCTCATTCTAGAGCATCCTTGTTGGGGACGGAGAGATCATTTTTTGATCTCTCCGTCCCCAAATCAACACCCAAATCAACCACAAGCAGGGGCTTGACTAATTAATGTTACGGTATAGCATACCGAGCGATATATCCTGAATCGCCAACAATAAGGAGATTGACCCATGTTCCGCTCGCGCCCCTCGCTCAGCCTTTTCCAATCCGCCAGTTTAATCGTCAGCAGTCTTGGTCTTGCCAGCCCGCTGGCGATGGCACAGAACGCCACCATCGTAGAAGAAATCATTGTGTCCTCGCAGAGCAGTGCGTATCGGGGCGATTTTGCGTTGATGGAAACCCCACAGGCAATTCAAGTCATCGACAGCGAGATGATCAACAGAGCAGGCGTGCTTGATCTGACTGAAGCACTTGACCTGTCAGCAGCCGTGTCGCGACAAAACAATTTTGGCGGATTGTGGAACAGCTTTGCCGTGCGCGGCTTTGCAGGCGACGAAAACCTGCCCAGCAACTACCTGGTCAATGGCTTTAACGCTGGCCGCGGATTTGGTGGTTCGCGTGATATCTCCGGCATCGAAGCCGTTGAGGTTCTGAAAGGGCCATCCGCTGCCTTGTTCGGACGCGGCGAACCCGGTGGCGCCGTCAATCTGGTCACCAAACGCCCCACTGGCGAAAGCGGCGCCAAAGTACGCGTCAGTCTGGATGAGTTTGGTACGGTGCGCACTGATGGCGACTACACCTCAGGGGTGATCGCCGACCGCGCTGCGTTCCGGCTGGTAGGATTTCAGGAAAACGGCGAGAGCTTTCGCGACACCATTGACTGGAAAGCCCACGGCTTCTCCCCGTCTGTAGTTGTGCGTCTGAGTGACCGCACCAGTTTTGTGTATGAAATGGAAGCCTCGCGCCGCGAAGTGCCCTTTGATCGTGGAGTGCTCGCGGTTAATGGCCAGCTCGGTCTGATTCCGCCGACACGTTTCCTGGGTGAACCTGGTGATGGCCCGATGAAAGCCGAGGTGCTGGGACACCAGTTGGAACTTAATCACGACATAAACGACGACTGGAATGTGTTGCTGGGATTCAACTACCGGGACACGTCATTAAGCGGATTCTCAACCGAACCTGAACTGACGGGCAGCCGCCAACGCCTTAGCCGGGATGGTAAAACCGTGACCCGCCAGCGCCGCAGCCGTGACTATGATGCGCAGTATCAGGTGTTGCGTGCAGAAGTGAACGGTCAGTTCGAAACCGGCTCGTTTGCGCATCGGCTGATTGCCGGCGTGGATACCGACCGTTTCGACAATGATCAGGTGTTTGGACGCTACCGCGCCCCAGTGCTTGGCCCCAACACCACGCTGCAGCAATCGCTGGCGCTGGACATTTTTAATCCGGTGTACGGACAGTTCCCGTTGCCCGCTACGTCACTGCTGACTGACCGGCTCGAAGTGCTGGAAGCCACCGGACTGTACGTGCAGGATCAGATCAATCTGACCGAACAGCTGCAATTACGCGTAGGCTTTCGATATGACAGCTTCAGTCAGCGCACTGACAATCGCATGAATAGCCGCAGCACAAAACAATCTGACAACCGCATCAGCCCGCAGCTCGGACTGGTCTACAGTATCAACGAGCAATTCAGTGTATATGGCACCTTTGGTGAAGGCTTCCGTGCCAACTCCGGCGCTGATTTCACAGGCAACGCGTTTGCACCCAACCAAAGCAACTCGATGGAGGCAGGGCTGAAGTTCGATGTGCTTGACGGCAATCTGCAAGGCAATCTTGCCGTGTTCCGTCAGGATCAGGAAAACATGCTCAGTGGTGATGCTGTTAACCCCGGCTTCTCCGTGGCCATCGGGGAAGCGCGCAGCACCGGTGTAGAGTTCGATCTGGCTGGCTCAATCAATGATTATGACTTTATGGTGTCTTATGCGTTTGTAGATGCACAGGCCACCAAAGGTGTGCTCGACTTTAATTTCGGCCTGCAAATTAAAGACGGCGACCGCTTGATCAACGTGCCAGAACACTCTTTTAGTGCTTTGTTGAGTCGCGACATTGTGGTGGACGACAGGCCTGTTACCCTCGGCAGCGGTATCATCTATGTGGGCGACCGACTGGGTGAGACTGCGACCACGTTTGAATTGCCCGCCTACACTCTGTGGCGCGTATATGCGGACTTTGAACTGATTTCCAATATCAGAATCAGAGCTGAACTCGATAATGCTCTCGACAAAAAATATTACACGAACTCATTCTCACCCCTGTGGGTGCAACCTGGCACCCCGCGTCGCGCTCGGGTATCAGCCGAGGTAAGTTTCTGATGAGTGCTTTTGCCATCGAGGTTAAAAAACTGCACGTGGCACGTCAGGGCACTGAAGTGCTGTCTGATCTCAATTTCCATGTGTACCCCGGTGAGGTATTTGCATTGCTGGGCGGAAATGGGGCGGGGAAATCGACCACCTTGCTGACGTGTATCGGCATGCTCAAACCCAGCCAGGGCGACGTTATCATCTGCGGCAAATCTGCATCGAGTCAGGCTGAAGAGGTGCGCCGCTCGCTGGCCTACCTCTCTGAGAATGCCAGTCTGTATGAGCACCTGAGTGCGCGGGAAAACCTGCGCTACTTTCTGGAACTCGCAGACATGCAGGTGGATGCCGCCGAAATTGAACAGGCACTCGATACCGTGTCTTTGCAACCCGGCGCCCGAGACCGTCGCAGTGCCGGTTTTTCCAAAGGCATGCGCCAGAAGGTAGCGATCGCACTGGCCCTGCTGCGCAAGACTCCGGTGCTGTTACTGGATGAACCGACGTCCGGGCTGGATCCGATTGCTGTGGAAGAATTTAATCAATTGCTGAAATCGCTGTGCGAGCGTGGCGTGGCGATATTGATGGTAACTCACGATCTGTTTGGTGCCTGCGAAGTGTCGTCACGTATCGGCATTCTGCGCGATGGGCGCCTGGTGGATCAGTTTGAGGCCAGCGTTGACAGTAACGGACAGCGTCAACATGTGGATGTCGACACAGTTAAACGCGCCTTTGCCGGCAAGGAGGCCGCATGAGCATCGCAACGCGTGTGGCCGCTGGCGAATGGCAGCACCTGATTCGCACACGTCTGGCACTGACAGTGATCGTGATGATGCTGGCATTAATCGCCATCGCCGCCGGCACATCCGCCATCCAACTCTCCGATGAAGCGCAGGTGCGCGCCAGTTATCAGCAAGAGGCTGAAGAAGCCTTCCGCAATCAGCCCGCCCGTCATCCGCATCGTGTGGTGCACTACGGTCACTATGTATTTCGCAACCCGGCACCTTTGTCCACCATTGACCCGGGCGTCGACACCTTTACCGGTCGCTCTATTTTTCTGGAAGGTCACCGACGCAACACCGCAACCTTTGCAGAAGCGCGCGAAACATCGGTGTTAATGCGCTTTGGTGCCGTGTCTCCCGCGTTTATGCTGCAGGTCATTACTCCGCTGCTGTTAATCCTGATCGGTTATGGCAGCGTGGTCAGAGAGCGAGAGCGCGGCACTTTGCTGCAACTGGTTGCGCAGGGCGTCAGCCCATCGACGCTGATCAAAGGTAAGGCGCTGGCCATTGGTGGTGTCGCCGCACTGGCTGCCACCCCGCTGTTGATAGCCGTGTTATGGCTGGTTATCAGCTATCCCTCGGA
>CANHAR010000169.1 GCA_947458495.1 Gammaproteobacteria bacterium
CCGTCATTAAACGGTGATGCACTGAATGGTCTGCAGGATCAGCAGCTGGACGCCGAGCGCTCGCTGAACATGGAGCTTGGTATACGTGGCGCTAACCAGCACATGACTTATGAATTTGCCTGGTTCCGGATGAACTTTGACAACCAGATCATTCCGGCCAACAGCAATTCACAGTTTCAGGTCACCAATGGCGGCAAAACCCTGCATCAGGGATTGGAGTTTGGTACCGGTGTTGACCTCGGCGCAGGTTTTAATCTGAACGCCAATGCGACTTATGTCACTGACGCTGAGTTCCGTGGCGACCGTGTGACACGCACCGGAGCCATTACAACACCTGATGGCAACCGCATACCCTACACGCCCGAGCTGACGGCCAACCTGACGCTGGAGTACGAGCAAGGCAATCTGCGCTCAGGCATCAGCATGCACTACTCCAGTGATCAGTACACTGACGTGCTGAACAGAAAACCGCTGACAGAAAGTATCAGCGGATTTTTTACCGGTCAGGTGCCGTCTTATACGCTGGCAGATGTTTTTGTGGTGTACGCCGTCAATGATCAGCTGACGGTGAATGCCAACGTAAAAAACCTTGCTGACAAGCATTACATCGCCAGTTTGCGTCAGGGTATTTATGTTGGCCCGGCGCGCAGTGTTGATGTGGGGTTGCGTTATCGTTTTTGATTCCTCAACCCGCACCGGCGGGGTTGTAACAGGTCAGACCGGCCACATCCATGCACCGCTCACCGGACGCTGCGCAACTCCTCCTCAGGCGCTGCGCGCCTTGCGAAGTCGAACAGTGCTCGCGTTTTTTCCGGTGAGCGGTGCATGGATAAACGTGGCCTGATTGGTCTGACCTGTTACAACCCCGTCGATGCTCTTGCATGGGTCGCGTCTGGCACTGGCAGCCTGAATCGAGAGCACCGGGTGCCGGGGTGAGATGCGGACCCATCAGGTCGCGCTTATCCTCTGTGCAAGCGACCGGAAAAGTGCGAGCAATGTCCGAATCCTGAGCGGCAAGGCCGCGAAGTTGAATTGCGCAGCACCGGTCGCTTGCACAGAGGATGCGACCGGTCCGCGTCTCACCCCGGCACCCGGTGCGGCCACTCAATTGAGCTGGCTAAACCAATTCATGTAGCTCAGTAATTTGCAGCTCAACTCACTCAACTCACACTATTTTTTATTCTTGAGCGCCTGCTCAAACAACAAAGCCATTGTCCCTGCCGACCGCTTGTTCTGCGCCGCCGCCTCAAAATCCTTTTTACGTTTCGCCGACTCAGCCGTCGTAGGTGCCGGGCGATCAGCCTTGGGGGCGGCCTCGCCTGGTAATGGATCAGACAAACGCATAGTCAACGCAATACGTTTGCGTTCACGATCAACCTCCAACACTTTGACTTTGACAATTTGCCCCGCCTTCACCACCTCATGCGGATCTTTGACAAATTTCTCCGCCAAAGCAGAGATATGCACCAGCCCATCCTGATGCACACCAATATCCACAAACGCGCCAAAATTGGTCACGTTGGTGACTGTGCCTTCCAGCGTCATCCCGGGCACCAGATCCTTAATCTCTTCCACACCTTCTTTCAACTCCGCGGTCACAAATTCACCACGCGGGTCGCGCCCGGGCTTTTCAAGCTCACGCAGAATATCCAACACAGTTGGCAAACCATATTTTTCGCTGATGTAATCTTTGGCATTCAGACTACGTAAAAACGCTCCATCACCAATCAGTGATTTGACGTTACGTCCGTGACGTCGGGCTATTTCTTCCACTAATGCATAAGATTCCGGATGTACCGCGGATGCATCCAGCGGGTTCTCGCTTTCCTGCACACGTAAAAAACCGGCAGCCAGTTCAAAGGTTTTGTCGCCAAAACGCGGCACTTTTTTCAACTGCTCACGGGTGCGGAACTGACCATTTTTGTCACGGAATTCCAGAATATTATTCACCAGCGTCTGTGTTAAACCCGAGACGCGTTTTAACAAGGGCGCTGATGCAGTATTGATATCCACGCCCACTGCGTTGACACAATCCTCGACCACAGCGTCCAGCGAGCGTGACAGTTTGACTTGACTGACATCATGCTGGTACTGCCCCACGCCGATTGACTTGGGTTCGATTTTAACCAATTCAGCCAAGGGGTCCTGCAAACGCCGCGCGATGGAAACCGCGCCACGGATGGTCACATCCAGATCCGGTAACTCCTGTGATGCAAACTCAGATGCCGAGTACACCGAAGCACCGGATTCATTCACAATCACTTTTTTTACCTTGAACTGCGGGAAGGCTTTGCAGAATTGTCCGACAAAACTGTCGGTTTCACGCGATGCCGTGCCATTTCCAATACTGATCAACTGTGCATTGTATTTCTCACAAAGTTTTTTCAGCACCAGTGCCGCTTCTTCTATTTTGTTTTGCGGGGCATTTGGAAAAATGGCGTGGTGATCAAGCACCTTGCCGGTCTCGTCGACCACGGCTACCTTGACTCCTGTTCGCAGTCCCGGATCCAGGCCGATGGTGACTTTTTTACCCGCGGGAGCAGCCAGCAGGAGATCCTTGATATTGCGGGCAAACACCTCGATCGCGTCAGTTTCAGCCTGATCGCGCAACTCTGTCAGAAAGTCGGTCTGCAGATGGCTATGCACCTTGACCCGCCACGTCCAGCGCACCACGTCCTGCAGCCAGCTGTCAGCCGCGCGTCCCTGCTCCCTGATCAACCAATGGTTGGCAATCATCGCTTCACAGGGATGTTTGACGGGCGCAGCCTCAGGATTCACCGGTATGTCAATTTTCAGATTCAGAATGCCTTCATTGCGAGCGCGGAACAGTGCCATGGTGCGATGCGACGGAATTTTGGTAACCGCTTCGGAGAACTCGAAATAATCGCGATACTTGGCACCTTCCAGTTCTTTGCCGGCAATCAGTTCCGACATCAGGTGTGCACTGTTCCAGAAATAATCCCGCAATCGCCCCAGCAAAGTTGCATCTTCACCAAACTGTTCTATCAGAATATAACGCGCGCCTTCCAGTGCTGCTTTAGCATCCGCAACGCCCAACTCACTGTTAACAAAAGCAACAGCCTCCTGCTCCGGATCAAGTGCAGGATTCGTGAACAAAGCATCAGCAAGTGGTTGCAGACCCGCTTCGCGGGCAATCTGGGCGCGGGTGCGACGTTTGGGTTTATAGGGCAAGTAGAGGTCTTCGAGTGTTGTTTTTGTGGAGGCAGCGCGTAATTGTGCTTCTAATTCCGGTGTTAACTTTTGCTGCTCGGCAATGCTCTTGATGATGGCATCGCGTCTGTCATCCAGTTCACGCAGGTACAGCAAGCGTTCCTGAAGTTTACGAAGTTGAACATCATCCAACCCTCCGGTGACCTCTTTACGATAACGGGCGATGAAGGGCACAGTAGCGCCGTCATCGAGCATGGCAACGGTCGCGGCAACCTGTTCGGGGCGTGCAGCAATCTCCTCGGCAATCTGATCAAACATCAATGACATACGTTTTATCTAATCCTTTTTGTTGGCAATTTTGACGTGGTGATCCACATAGCTCAGCACACCGCGCAGAATATTGATCTCCATGGTATCGGGGCGTATTCGCATAAACAGTCGCCGCATGCGTTGCATCAGCAGACGCGGGTTATCCTGATTGTGAAAGGTCAGCTCGGTCAGCGTCTTTTCCAGGTGCTCGTAGAACAGCTCCATTTGCTGGGCGTCGGCTTTGGGCACATCCCAGAATTCCTGTTCATGGTCAGGGTTGTAAACACTGTCGTGGGCAAAGCGCTGATCGCTCTGCGCAACGTCACTGCCGTTAATTGCCAGCCGCTCCAGCATGGCAATACGAATTTCGTAACAGATCACCATCACTGCAGCGGCCAGATTTAATGAACTGTATTCGGCATTGGCCGGGATTTGTACATGATAGTGGCACAACTGCAACTCTTCGTTGGTGAGGCCGGTATCTTCACGACCAAACACCAATGCAACCTTGTTTTTGCCGGCATCCTGCACCACATGATTGGCACATTGACGGGGAGTCAGCACCGGCCAAGGCATGCGTCGCGAGCGAGCACTGGTGCCTATGATCAACCCGCAATCTGCCACGGCATCTTCCAGGGAGCCAAACACCTTGGTGCGATGCAATATGTCAGTCGCTGAGGCTGCGCGCCAGGTGGCATCATCACTGGGAAACGGCGTTCTTGGTGCAACCAGTCTAAGGTCTGTCAGACCCATGTTCTTTAAAGCTCTGGCGGCAGCACCGATATTGCCGGGGTGAGAAGTCTGCACCAGAACAACAGCGATGTTGCCAAAATCGGGTAACGCATCAGAATGCGCATCTGACACCTGGGAACTGTTCAAGATCAAACTCCAGAGTCTGTCCGGTAGCGTTTGCCGGGAAGGTGGTTTGGGTGGCCGGGGATTATAACAACTAGTTAACGACTGACCGCCAGCATTTTGCTATCATCGCGCCGTTTTCGAAAACAAGCCTAGCAGCATTAACAGCCACCAGATCACAAACAGCGGACACCATGCATCCTGTTATCAATATTGCTCTTCGGGCGGCGCGCGGCGCCGCTGAACAAATCATCCATGTCAGTGACCGCCTCGACCGGGTTAATGTAATCGAAGATAAAAACGGCACGCTGGTGACCAGCATGGATCTGGATGCCGAGCGCACCCTGCTTTACCATCTGCAAAAAGCCTACCCTGATTACAGCATCGACTCGCGCCTGAGTGGATATACAGAAGGCGCAGACAAAGACCACGTCTGGCTGATCGATCCACTGGTCAGCAACCGCAATTTCTTTAAAGGGTATGGTTCGTTTTGTATTTCCCTGGCATTAAAAACCCCACGAGGTATCACCCACGGTGTGGTGCTGAACCCGGTCAACAATCAGGAGTTCAGTGCCAGCCGCGGTGATGGGGCGCAGTTAAATGACAGTCGTGTGCGCATCGGCAAAATGAAAAATCTTGAAAACGCCTACGTGTCACTGGATCCCGAACAGTCTCTTGAGGATGATTTTTTACCGCAACTACAAGCGCAGTTGCTGGCGCTGCCGGTGCATTTACGCATGAGTGGCTGCCCTGCGCTGGATATGGTCTACGTTGCGGCAGGACGTCTTGACGCAGGCTGGTGTCGTGAGCAGCACCACACATCGCTGGCGGCTGCGCAGCTGATCCTGCTGGAATCCGGTGCGTTGCTCAGTGACTCTCAGGGTAATCCGCAAACGCAGGGAAGCAAGGAAATGTTGTTTGGCAATCCCAAGTGTTTTAAACATCTGCTTCAGATCCGGCAGACCTTAAAAGCCCAGGCCTGATCACCCTGATAAAACAGATAATAACGGCCTGATATGGCAGCAAACGCAGCGCTTGATAACAGCAAAAACAAAAAAGCCAGTGCTCGCCAGAAACTCACTGACGGCCCTATCACACCCATTCTGATCAACATGACTATCCCCATGATTGTGGGGATGGTCATGATGTTCAGTTTCAGCCTTGTTGATACTTTTTTTGTCAGCATGCTGGGCACCGAAGCCCTTTCTGCAATCAGTTTTACCTTTCCGGTCACCTTCACCATCATGAGCCTTGCCATAGGCCTGAGTATCGGCACCTCAGCGGTTGTCGCCAAATACATTGGGCGGGGTGAAGCTGAAAAGGCAAAACAAGCATCTACTGTGACCAACTATGTCGCGATTCTACTGTCAGGTTTTCTGGCAACCGCTGGCTATGTATTTATGGATCAGATATTCCTGGCGCTGGGCGCATCTGCATCGCTGCTGCCGGTCATTCGCGAATACATGGATATCTGGATGCCCACCAGTGTATTGCTGGTTGCCATCATTTGCGCCAATTCGGTGTTGCGTGCCAATGGTGATACCCGCACGCCCAGTATCTTGATGGCGGGTTCGGGCCTGATTAATGCTGTACTGACACCTTTAATGGTCTTTGGTCTGGGTCCGGTTCCGGCGATGGGTATTGCCGGAGCCGCCTGGGCGACGATGATTTCCTGGATCGCGGGTGTGGCATTCCTGTTTTACTACCTGGCCATCCGACATGAGTTGATTTACAAAGGACTGCCTTCGGGGCCGGTCTTCAAAAGCTCTGCGATCGAGATGTTAAAAATAGGTATTCCGGCCTCCGGCTCCAATATGCTGACACCCATCGCCGCCGGCGTGTTGACGGCTATTGTTGCCAGTTACGGAGAAACTGCTGTCGCCGCCTTTGGTGTTGGAACACGACTGGAGTCGATTGCCTGCCTGGTTATTCTGGCACTGTCCAGCACCCTGCCCCCTTTTGTCAGTCAGAACCTGGGAGCCGCACGCATTGATCGCATCGAGGAAGCCTGTCGTATCTCCATGCGCTTTGTATTGGGATGGCAACTGC
>CANHAR010000170.1 GCA_947458495.1 Gammaproteobacteria bacterium
GTACCTGCGCCTTCGTTACCGACGGCCAGCGCCTGCCCGACACGCGCCTTCATGGCGGGCATGGCCTGCGCGGGAACCGGCGCAATCAGCACACGCTGATTGCCAGCACCGGATGTGTGAGCGGCGCTGATATCCGCGCGGCCAAACATCACGCCCTGATCTGATGGATTGATGGGTGTGGCTTCAATTTTGACCAGAACCTGATCCGGGCCGGGTGTTGGTATGGGTTTTTCGATCAGCTCCAGGCGAAGCTCGCCGGATTCGTTGATGGTGGAGAACATTTGTAAAAAGGTGGTGTTTTTGGACATAGGGGGCTCAATAAATTAGTGATTGGTTTTTAAATATTCTTAAATCGGTTTGCCAGAAACATTCTGGCGTTGTTAACGTCCTTTCTGATGAATGACATACTCATCAAGCAACTGCCGAATCATTCTCTGATATTGCATGTCATGTTTTTCAGCTTCACTCTTAAAATACTCAACACTTTCAGAGCTTAAGGAAATAGTTACTTTGACATTCTGATTTTTCAGCGCCAATTCTGCCGGCGAAGGCAAAAAATCAGTGACAAATCTTACAGCTCCAATGGGTTCATTTGTGTATTTGATTTGATTCTTCATAAATCCTCCTGCCTTTCCGCCAGTATCCAGCACCGAAAAAGCGTATTAGCTTATGACTGGACTATATATTCAGTATTGCTAAATAGCCATACTCACTAGTTTCTTTGAAACAACAGCAACATCCCCACCCCGCGACAATCCGTCACACCTGCATCGTTGCACCAGCCCTTGCCAAGTGGCACAGTAGACTGCACATAACGTTGCAATCTATCACAGGAGCTTTATCCATGAGCAATAACAAACATTTCAGCATTGTGATTGTTGGCGCTGGCGCCGGCGGCATTTCAGTCGCCGCCAGTTTGTTGAAGCGCAAGCCGGATCTACAGATAGCCCTGATTGATAAAGCCGACAAAAACTACTACCAGCCTGGTTGGACGCTGGTCGGAGGCGGGGCCTTTGACATAGCCGCTACCGAACGCCCGATGGCACCACTGATTCCCAAAGACACAACGTGGATCAAGTCTGCAGTAGCAGGCTTTGACCCTGACAACAATCAGCTTGAGCTGGATGATGGTAGCCGGATCGGTTACGACCGCCTGATTGTTGCGCCGGGCCTGAAGCTGAACTGGGCGGGTGTTGAAGGACTGACCGACGCGCTGGGCAAAAACGGAGTTACCTCCAACTATCGTTTTGATCTGGCGCCTTACACCTGGAAGCTGGTGCAGGGGCTCAAATCAGGCAAAGCTGTGTTTACACAGCCGCCCATGCCGATCAAGTGCGCGGGCGCGCCACAAAAGGCCATGTACCTGTCGTCAGATCATTGGTACAAACAAGGCCTGCTGGGCAATAAGATCAATGTGGAAATGTACAACGCCGGCGCGGTGTTGTTTGGCGTTGCCGACTATGTGCCTGCGCTGATGGAATACGTGAAGAAGTACCAGATCAAACTGAACTTTACCCATAATCTGGTCAAGATTGATGGCGACAGCAAAACTGCCTGGTTTGTGAAAACCAGTGCCGATGGCAGCAAGGAAACAGTCGAAACGCAGTTCGATATGATTCACGTATGTCCGCCGCAGCAGGCGCCGGACTTTGTGCGCAGCAGTCCGCTGGCGGATGCAGCTGGTTGGGTTGATGTAGATCAGGCAACACTCAAGCACAAGAAATACAATAACATCTGGTCCTTGGGTGATGTGATGAATGCGCCCAATGCCAAAACCATGGCGGCGGCGCGTAAACAGGCACCCATTGTGGCAGTGAATATTCTGTCCGATATGGGCGTGATGACCGGACTGGCTGAGTACGACGGCTACGGTTCCTGCCCATTGACGGTTGAAAGAGGCAAGATTGTTTTGGCTGAATTTGGCTTTGGTGGCAAGCTGCTGCACAGTTTTCCCGACTGGATCATCAATGGCAAACAACCAACCCGCGCCGCGTGGATACTCAAAAAAGACGTGTTACCGTGGATGTACTGGAACGGCATGCTCAAAGGCAGAGAGTGGATGGTGACGCCCACTACGAAGCCCTGACCCCAAACCGGGACGGAGGTACAGCTCCGTCCCCAAAGCCACGAGAAAAGGTATCCACACAAAAACCAGGAACGAAGCCTCTGACAGCTCCGTCCCCAAAGCCCCAAAGCCCCAAAGCCCCAAAGCCACGAGAGAATATTTATGACCACACCAAAATGGGTAACCGACGACCTCGCCGTCGCTGAACAAATCACCGCCGACGATGTCGATGCGCTGGCAGCTTCGGGGTTCAAATCCATCATCTGCAATCGACCAGACGGTGAAAGTTACGGCCAACCGCCGCGTCATGAAGTGGAGGCGGTTGCCGGGGAACATGACATCAAGTTCAGCTATATTCCGGTGATATCCGGCCAGCTGACCATGGAAGATATCGCCGCCATGAGTGCTGCGCTGGACGAGTTGCCCAAACCTATCCTGGCCTACTGCCGCAGTGGTACGCGCTCTATACAGTTGTGGGGCCTGGCATCCGGTGTTAAAGGCATGCCGCCGGAGGCCATTGTTGCTGCCGGTGCCGCCGCGGGTTTTGACCTTTCTGGCGTTGCTGGCTGGTTAGCCCAGCAACACTAAACGATAGTTCTCCTTAAGCGACACACTCCGATGATAGGACTCGCCCCCAAAGGTCTGCAGCGCTGGTTCCCGATTCTGCAGTGGGGCCGGCAGTATCGCGGCCCGCAGTTTGCCGACGATGTGCTGGCTGCCGTCATTGTGATGGTGATGCTGATCCCGCAGTCGTTGGCGTATGCCATGCTGGCGGGTTTGCCGCCGGAAATGGGTTTGTATGCCAGTGTTCTGCCACTGATCGCTTATACCGTGTTTGGTACCAGCCGTGCCTTGTCCGTCGGACCGGTGGCGGTGATCTCGCTGCTGACTGCGGCGGCAATCAGTCGTTTGGGCCTTACGGACCCCGCGCAAATGATCAGTGCAGCGATGTTGCTGGCGCTGATGTCAGGTGTCTTTCTGCTGCTGATGGGTATTTTGCGTCTTGGTTTTGTGGCCAATTTTCTGTCGCATCCGGTGATCGCGGGATTTATCACGGCATCGGGCATTCTGATTGCACTGGGTCAGGTACCTGCGTTGCTGGGAATTCAGGGCGGTGGGCATACCTTGATTGAGCTGTTGCACTCCTTAGGGCTGAGTTTGCTGGAAACCTTAAATGCGCCTAACTGGCCCACCAAAGCGGTCGGTCTGATCACACTGCTGTATCTGTTCTGGTCGCGCAGCGCGCTGGCGCCGTTGTTGCGTAAAGCAGGCATGTCAGAGCGTGGCTCTACCATGATGGCACGCTTAAGCCCGATACTGGCAGTGCTCGGCAGTGGTTTTGCGGCGTGGTATCTCGATCTGGGCGCTAAAGGTTTGGCACTGGTGGGCACGGTGCCCGCCGGACTGCCCGGATTGACGGTGCCGGATGTCTCTTTAACCATGTTGCAGGCGTTGGCAGTACCGGCAGCGATGATTGGCATATTGGGTTTTGTTGAGTCTGTGTCTGTTGCGCAAGGGCTGGCGGCCAAAAAGCGCGAACGTATCCACCCGGATCAGGAATTGGTTGCGCTGGGCAGCGCCAACATTGCATCGTCATTTGCCGGTGGATTTCCGGTTGCTGGCGGTTTTTCCCGCTCGGTGGTGAATTTTGATGCGGGCGCGGCGACACCGGCAGCCGGCTTTTACGCGGCTGTGCTGATTGCCTTGGCAACCTTTTTGTTGATGCCGATGCTGGCCTGGTTACCCCGCGCCACACTCGCGGCAACCATCATTGTGGCAGTCTGGTCACTGGTAGATTTCAGCATTCTGAAAAAGGCATGGAATTACTCACGCGCCGATTTTCTGGCGGTATTGAGCACCATTGTGATGACACTGGCGATGGGGGTCGAAGCGGGTGTTGGCGCGGGCGTGTTGGTGTCCATTCTTGTGCATCTGTATAAAAGTTCACGCCCGCATGTGGCCATTGTTGGCGAGGTTCCCGGCACCGAACACTTCCGCAATGTGCAACGCCACCAAGTGGTGACTCATCCGCATATTCTGTCGCTGCGCGTGGATGAAAGCCTGTATTTTGCCAATACACGCTTTCTGGAAGATCTGGTTTATAAAGAAGTGTCTGAGCGACCAGCGCTGAAACACATCATTCTGATGTGCAGCGCCGTGAATGAAATTGACCTGAGCGCACTGGAGTCACTCGAGGCCATCAACAGCCGCCTCGGCGATCTGGGCATCAAACTGCATCTGTCTGAAGTAAAAGGCCCGGTGATGGATGCACTCAGGCGCAGCCACTTTCTGCATGACATCACCGGCAAGGTGTACATGAGCCAGCATCAAGCCGTGACGGATATTCTGCTGGCTGAATAGTTTTACCCTACAAACTGCTGCCACCCGACAGGAAGTCGCGTTTACCCAGTGCCACACCGTTGTGTCGCAAAATGTTGTAAGCCGTTGCCACATGGAAGTACAGGTTGGGGAATACCCAGTGGTTCAGATACTGCAGGCCTTTGAATTCAAATTCGCTGGGTCCGGCCTGAATTTTGATGTGCTTCTCTTCAGAGCCGTCGATCTGCGCGGGGGTCAGCGTTTGCAGAAAGACGATGGTTTTAGCGATGCGTGCCTGCAGTTCTTCAAACGTGCCCTCGGTATCCTCGAATTTGGGATTGTCGACACTGGCCAGGCGGGCGCCGCCGCCTTTGACCATGTCGCTGGCAATCTGAATCTGGCGGGAGAGGGGGAACATATCCGGTGCCAGTCGGCCATTAATCAGCACCGACGGGTCAATGTTTCTGCTGGTAGCCGAGGCCTCAGCTTTTTCCAGAATGGCAGACAAGTTTTTTAACACGTGGATAAAAACGGGCACAGAGTTGTTGTACATGGACTGCGACATAAAAACCTCAATCAGTTAAAAAGAGCGCCACATGGCGCGGAAGAATCAAACTCTTAATGGCGTGATGTTTATCCTTTACATGCGCGAATGCTTAGCGCTCTCTACGCGCTCACTTAGCGCTCTATGGCAATGGCAACGCCCTGTCCACCGCCGATGCACAGCGTGGCGATGCCTTTCTTGACATCCCGCCGGATCATTTCGTGAATCAGTGTGACCAGCACACGGCAACCCGAGGCGCCGATCGGGTGGCCAAGCGCAATAGCACCGCCGTTCACATTGACTTTATCCATGTCCCACTGCAGTTCGCGCGCGACGGCCAATGATTGCGCGGCAAAGGCTTCGTTAGCCTCAATCAGATCCACCTCATCCAGTGTCCAGCCTGCTTTGGCCAGTACCCGTCGGGTGGCCGACACCGGGCCTATGCCCATAATGGCGGGATCTACACCGGCATTGGCCCAGGCCTTGATGGTGACCAATGGTGTGAGACCCAGCGCGTCGGCGCGGGCTTTGCTGCACACAATCACCGCTGCGGCGCCGTCATTGAGACCCGAGGCATTGCCGGCAGTAACACTGCCACCGGCTTTAAACGCGGCCGGCAGTCTTGCCAGACCTTCAAGGGTGGTGCCAGCGCGAGGGCCCTGGTCTTTATCAAACAGCGTCACCAGACCTTTTTTCTGGGGGATGCTGATGGGAATAATTTCACTGCTGAAGCGCCCGGATTCCATGGCGGCCAGCGCTTTTTGCTGCGAGCTCAGTGCAAACGCATCCTGTTGCTCGCGGCTGATCTGATACTTGTCGACCAGATTTTCTGCCGTGATGCCCATATGGTAATTGTTAAAGGCGTCCCACAAGCCGTCGTGCAGCATGGTATCAATTGCTAGCCAGTGGCCCATTTTCTGGCCGCTGCGTGAATTGGGCAGCACGTGGGCAGACAGGCTCATGTTCTCCATACCACCGGCAATTATCATCTCTGCGTCGCCGGCCACGATGGCTTGCGCGGCCAGATGAACCGCCTTGAGTCCGGAGCCACAGACTTTATTAATGGCCATGGCGGGTGTTTCTATACCCAGACCTGCGCGGATGCTGGTTTGCCTGGCAGTATTCTGACCGCACCCGGCAGTGAGTACATGGCCCATAATGACTTCGTTAACATCGCTGGGATTGATGCCGTGGCGGGCAATCAATGCCTTGATAATCTGACTGCCCAGTTCGGTGGCCGGAATAGCTGACAGCTCGCCCTGAAACGTACCAATAGCGCTGCGGCCTGCGGCAACAATAACAACTTCCTGCATAAAAACCTCGTTAACGATTAACGCGATGGTTAATCAACTGTTCAACAACAGACGGATCGGCCAGCGTGCTGGTGTCCCCCAGATGTTCAATTTCATTGGCGGCAATCTTGCGCAGAATGCGACGCATGATTTTGCCGGA
>CANHAR010000171.1 GCA_947458495.1 Gammaproteobacteria bacterium
AACGAGCGTGGGCGCATAAAACTATTACCCGCGCATGTGCAAAAAGCGCTGCGTAAGTACCTTGGTCTGGAGACGGCCCAAGTCAGCCGTGCCTTTCCACTGATTAACACGGAATCTGTTAACTTCTTTACCTGATTGCAAGCATCAAAAACTTACTCATGGAGTTTTGCCAAATGTTTAAACCACTTTATGTAGCATCACTCCTGTTCATGCTTGTGTCGGTTGCCAATGCCGAACCACTTTGGCAGCAGGCTAATACCTTGTCAGCAACAAGGAATTCAATCGAATTGCCCATCAACGCCGTTGAGGCACAGGCAATCTCGTTGCCCGCAGCGTCACTTGCTCAGCTTGCCGAAGACGGCGACCTGACCATCCGCTTGCCAGACGGTGAGCTTGAGTATCAGATAACCCGGTTGCAAACCTTTATGAGTGGTGAAAATGGCGTGCAAGCGGCGCTCAAATCCGCCCGGGAATATGTTCTGTCATTGACCTATGATGCTAATGATCTTGTGGCCACTGTGTACACGCCAACAGGAAAGCTGCGTGTGATCGCGCGGCGTCAAGGCGCCTTTTACGATGGCTACATGTTTCGTGAGTCAGATGCCTTCCTCATTCTGCCCACCGATGATGGTCCACTGCCCGCTGACAATCGTGCGAGAGGTTCACCAACGTACTTTTATCTGGAGTCTGAGAAAAGCGTCCGCATAACGCAGACTTTTTCCAGTGAAGTCATACTTGTCGGTAATACTGTCACCGCAACCATCGACATACTTAACAATACCGATGCGGCCATTAAGGGTGAAACGCTGTCGGTATACTTCATTTTTGATCGGGCAAACTTTCTGGACAGCACCGCAGGATGCAGTCTAAAAGTGATTGATTATGCCGAAGGACCTGCCAATGAGTTGAAGTGCGCGATACCTGATTTGGCGCCTGGTGCAAAATCAACAATCTCGTACACGGTGCGGACTGATAGCAAGTCCATCCCCAGTCTGCAAAGCGCGGCATCATTTGGTCAAGCCTCCAAAGCAGACTCCATATCAGTCGTGCATGACGTACTCAAGGATACCGATGCTGACGGCATCAGCGATTTTAATGAACAGCTGCTCGGCACAGATCCGTCGAACGCGGTCTCTGGGCCAAAGGAAGGCAAGACAGCAGAAATCGACCTGCTATTTGTCTATACCCCCAAATTTGTAGCGGATTCAGCCACCGGCAAGGCCAATCTGGAATTGAACCAACTGCTACAGGAAACCAACGCGATGTTCGCAAACTCGGAGGCCGGTATAAGCTTTAGGGCTGTTGGCTACCGACAGGTGGATCATGTTGTAAGTAAAATCAAGACTACCCTTGGTTTAATGAGTGATCAGACCGCTCCCTTCCAGGACCTCGAATATCAGAGGGTTGTTGCCGGCGCAGATCTGGTGGTGCTTATGGATGGTTTCATTAACGAGGGCGATGATGCCTGTGGGATTGCTTTTGGCCTCGGGCATGGGATGCTGGGAGATTTCACCTCGGTGGGAGCAGGATACTCTGCAAACTATGCGGCGGGGTCTGAAGACAAAGGCGGGGGCTGTGACAACGGGACACTTGCTCACGAGCTCGGGCATAACCTGGGGCTTGGTCATTCAAGGGTGGAGGGGAAAGGTACTTTTCCGTGGTCCCTGGGGCATGGAGTAACAGGTTCTTTTCTGACCATCATGTCTTATGACACCCATTTTCCTGACAGCGCGTTGGTGCCTTTATTCTCCAACCCTCGATTGGTTAAATGTGAAGGGCAGCCCTGTGGTGTTGACTCAGCAAACGAGACCAGCGGGGCCGACTCGGTCAAATCGCTCAACGCTGTTCGCTTTCAAGTGGCGCGTTCTATGCAAACGCGGCCCACATTAAGAATGGCAAATGCAACGGGCGCGGCAAGCAGTGCACAGACGCACGGCGGTGTCATCAGAACAAATGGCTCTGACCCTGCTGACAACAAGTTTGGAACACACTTTTCCAATACTGACTTATTAAGCCTGGTGGGCAGTATCACGCTGGATCCGGCAGATGTTGGTAAAGTTGGTCGCACGCATATGGTAATTGCTGCCGCTGGGTTGGGGTTTTTCCAGGTTAATGCGCAGGGCAATTACGTAGAGTGGAACGGTGATCCGGCAACGCTGTTGGGCAGTATCACCCCACGGCCGCTAAAAGCCATTGAGGAATTAACTGCCTTCAAAAATCTTTCCTTTGCAGACATTGGTATCCCTCAAGTTTCGTTGGAAGTGTACTTTGCGTATTCGATAGACGGCACGAACCAACTGGTTTACACCAGCCCGGGCGTGCCTCTGGTGATTCGATAAAAACAGGTGAATTACGATGGCGTTAACCAACAATAAACTATTCCTGCCGCTGGCCGCTCTGTTGGGGGTGTCAGCGCTTTATGTGGGCTCGGTTGCGGTTATTGGCGGCAGGGTTGCTGAGCAGGTTGACCAATACCAATCCATGTTGTTGGCCCGCGATGACGTCAGTGTGCTGAAGTTTGACTACGAGCGTCGCTTTTTTGGCGGGCAACTTGTGTATGAACTGGCATGGCGCCCCTTGCAGGCGAGTGGGGCCGCTGCGCAAATTCTGGAACCTTTGGGCCTTTTCGATGAAAAAATCAATTTAGCAGGCCAATTTGATATCCGCCATGGCCCCTGGCTAGGCGGAATAAGTACCGGTCTTGCGCGGCTGGACCTTGCAGTCCCCCTGCCCGATCAGATGCGTGATTTCCTGCCACAGTACCCGGGAAGCCTGCCCGTGTTAAGCCTGCAAAGCACACTCGGGTTTACAGGTCAGATCGCCACCGGCCTGACGGTGCAGAATTATGACGGGCGCATCGTTGATGGCAGCGAAACGCTTGATTTGCAGATCGACGACGTGGCGGTCACGCTGGTGACTAACCGCGATCTGACGCAGGTGCAATTGGACATGCGGGCGCAGCAACTTGAACTGGGTGCCGCTGAGATGGGCACCTTCAGGATGGCGGATCTGCGGGCATTGAGCGAGTTCTGGCTCGACAGTGGCATCTGGATGGCGAACACCGATGTTACCCTTGGCGAGCTTGGCCTGGCTGTGCCGCAGCAAGATATGCGTTTTGTGATGAATGACTACAGCATCAGCAGCCGTTCAGAAGTGCGTAACGATACAGTGGAGAGCACTGCATCCTTTGCCATCGAGGAAGTGCTGTTTAATGACCAGGTGATTGGTGGTATCGCGATGGAGAGTTCGATGCGCGGTATCCATGTTGACAGCTACAAGGCTCTCCAGCAGTTGTGGGCAGATACGTCTGCAACGGATATGTCGGCTGACCCGCAGCGCCTGACGGATGCACTCAGCAAACTGGTCACCGATAAGATTTCATTTAACGTTGAGCGCCTGTCGCTCAGCCTGCCCAGCGATGACGATATTCTGGCAACGCTGTCATTCAATTATGACGGCTCAGAGCAGGTAGACGCCGGCGCTATCGACGATGTCATCAATGCCATCACGGTTGAATCCAGTCTGCAGGCATCGCTCAGCGCCATTAACCGCGCCGTCGACAACGCCATACCGGCCGACCAGCAGGCATCCGTGCGCACGATGCTGGATGAATTTTATGAACTGCCCTATGTGACCGTGAGTAATGACTCGGTCAGCAGCACGCTGAATGTGCAAGGTGGCGAGATACTCATCAACGGACAGGCGCTGGCCGATGCGACGGAGTTTCTCGCGTCAGTGGGCCTGGCCGAGATTAGTCCGGCGAGCCCAAATCCGGCAGACCTAAAACAGCTTGATCCGGCGCCGGAAGTTGCAAAAACCGTTGATCCGGCTCCGGCTGCCGTGAAGAGCAAAGGCGCGGCGACTTGCCCGGACTTTAATCTCGCCGGCCGCGATCTGTTCTATTCCAGCGACGATCTGTATTCGCCGCAGACCTTTGAAGTGGTCGCCGGCGGCCCTGTTGATCTTGGCCTTTGCAGCGAATTGCCAGGTCAAGGTTATGTGATGGACGCGCCAGATTTTAAACTGAATTTCTCGGGCAATAGCGCTGCCCGAGAGTTGGAAATCCGCGTTGACAGCAACTGTGACAGTATTCTGCTGCTGAACGATACCAGTGGCACATGGCACCATGACGATGACTCCAACGGTAGTCTGGATGCAAAAATTCGTCTGCCCAAGGCTGTCAACGGGGTCTATGACATCTGGGTCGGTACACTGACTACCGACACCTGTGATGCTACGTTAACGCTAGAGACCTTTTAGGTCAGGTACTCAATGCCAATTTGTGCAATGCCGGTGAGCCCGATGTTAGCAGCGTTCTCGCCGGTTTCTGCAGCCAGCCTGGCGAGCTCACCGCGGGAAAATCCATCCTCCAGCATCTTGATAAAGGGGGCTTTGTCTGCGGCGGTAGGTGCCGAGCCAATGACATTGCTCCATAACGCGGTCACTATTTTGTCGTTGGTATTCAGCCCCAGTGCGTCCAAGGCCAGCCCAGCCAACTGCGTGTAGCTCATGCCGTTGTCGAGCAGATCCAAGCCGATGGCGACATACTCTTTGTTAGACAGGGACTGCTTTCCGGCAACTGCACCCAGTATCTTCGCGGTGATGCCAGCATTACCCTTGATGTCGAGCGCGATGGAGGTGTCTTTGAACTGTATCCTTTCAATATTTTTCAGTGTATTCGAGAACAGGCCATTTTTAGACTGAACAACAAAAGAGTCGGCATTTGCGATCAGGTTAAATTCAGACCGGCTAAGCTCATAAATAACGCGGTCTATCCCCCCGCCGCCATCAATTAAATTGGTACCCTGACGTGCAACAAACTGATCGTTGCCTGGTGTGGGAGCAATATTGGCCGGGGGCGGATTATTGCCCGTATTTTGTCCAGGTATTGCGGGTGTATTGTTGGCAAGGGGCACCGGATCGCCGCGAGACCAGATGGTCAGCGCCCGCTCACCGGGTGTATCCATATCGCGGCTGGCAACCAGCAGTGTGGCGCCATTGGCGCTGAGGTAACTCCACTGCGCCTGCTCCCCACCACCGATACCGGTGTCGCTATTATCCACACTGCGCGAGAGAATCTTTCCACTCAAATCGGCGATCACAACAAGTCCTCTGTCCGCCTGTATCAGATACTGACTGTCCGGTGAAAATACCGCAGTAGCGCCAACCCCGGTTTGCCCGACCAGTGCACCGCTGCGCGCATCAAAAATATCACCGTAGAAGTTAGCGACATATTTACCGTCAGCGGACATAACCGCATCCAGCGCGCCGGTTTGTTTTGACCACAGGATCTCACCAGTCCGGGCGTTAACCACGGTGGTGTCTTTGGACTTTGTGCCAACCGCAATCAGACCCGCTTTCTCATTGACATCAAGGCCATTCACAAATGGCCAGCCCCCGACATACGCCTTCCAGACCTGCGCGCCTGTTGCGGCAATCATTTTGACCAGATAACCGTCGCCCGAGCCGACATACAGAAACTCATTAACAAAGACCATCTTGCGGACCTGCCCAAAGGTGCCGGATGTCTTTTGCCACAACAAAGCGCCCGTCACCGCATCGTGCAAGCCCAGCGCACCTTGTGTTGATCCGGCTGCAACGTATCGGCCGTCATCACTGATTGACGCCTCAAGCCCCCCCAGATATGGCACGTCGCCAGTGACCGACCACAACAAACGCCCATTGCTGCCATCAAGGACACCCAGCTTCCAGACACCAGCCTTGTACTGAGTAATATCAGGGTTCAACAGAAAGACCACACGACTACCGTCCGCCGTCATGTCTCCGCCCCATGTCTCCCAGCCCGGGGCGTATTCCCAAAGCAGGTCGCCGCCGAAGCTGTATTTTCTGATGAGCGACGTGGCACGCAGAGCTGCATCAGCCGTGTTATCGCCAGGGTCGGACCAGTTTTCCTGCCCCGGCAGCAGCACAAAGGTGCGCTCGGATTCGCTCACGGCTCCACGCCAATAACCGACCGGCGCAGCGGCTGTTTTGGAGACCTGATAGCCATAACTCAGGGCGCTGGCCGTGCTCAGGGTAATCTGCCCTGCGTCAGCAAGTTGCGTGGCAGACAACGTTGTTGATAACTGGTTGTTGGCGGTGACGCGCACCACCCAGTCATCCCTGACAGGCACTGTTGTCGCAAAACTGGCAACTGCGCCGTTAACCTTGGTTTCCACGCTAAACCAGCGGCTGTAGGGCGTAGCTATTTCTACAGTCAGTCCCGGTACCGGGCCATTGGGCAATGCAATGCTGCCAGACAGCGTTTGTCCAGCACCAAGGGCTGCCGATGTGGTGGTACGAAATTCATTGATACCGTAGTCAAAACGAGAGAAGGCGATTTCTTGGGTGAACTTGCC
>CANHAR010000172.1 GCA_947458495.1 Gammaproteobacteria bacterium
AACACCGCGGTGGCCAGTGACAGAAATCGTTATTACCAGGATCTGCTTAGTTACACCATGGTGTTTCCGGATGAGTGGATGATTGTCGAAACGCCAACCACCGTGCAGGCCAGCAGCCCGGATGGCAGCGCCAGACTGCGTGTGGAAACCATGCGCATGCAGGACGTGAAAGAACCGCGGCTGTTTGTGCGTGAAAATCTGGGTATCGAACTGCAACGCTCTGAGGCCCTGTCGCAGTATCGTCTGGTGGGACACACCGGCGTACACAGCACTGCAGAGGGGCGCGAAGAACGTGTGGCGGTCATGTATCTGGGGCCACGTGTCTTTGTATTCCGGGGTGACGTGACCGATGCCGCCCAGGCAGAGGAAATGGACAGGCTGTTGCTGTCATCCATTCGGACCTTCCGCGCCATACAAACCAATGAACGCTCCGGTGCCGGCAGCCTGCGTGTGCGTTATGTGCAGGTGACAGAAGGTTTCGACTGGCGCGCATTGGCCGCGGCCAGCCCGGTGCCTGAATACCCGGAAGAAACCTTACGGCTGCTCAACGGCTATTACCCGATTGGCGACCCGGAACCCGGTGAGTGGATCAAAATTCTGATGTGATGATGTTTTACCCATAATTAAAATAAGGAAACCAACATGCGAGCCGGATCCACACTCAAACTCCTGTTGCCAACACTGGCATCCGCAATTGCGCTGGGTGCGCTGATCAGTATCAGCAGTGCCCAGAATGCCCCCGCCGTGGAGGGTGTAGTCACCACGCGCAGCCACATTTTCACGCCAGTGGCGCAGGGCATTTACCATGTCACTGGCACCGGCGCCGTGAACGTCATGAGTCATTCCATGTTGATCGAGGGTGAGCATGACCTGCTGGTGGTGGATTCTCATGTGACACCCAATGCCGGCATGGCTTTGCTGGATGCGATCAAAAATGTCAGCGACAAACCGGTGCGTTACCTGATCAACACGCATTACCACTTCGATCACGCTCATGGTAATCAGGTGTTCCCGCAAGAAGTAGAAATTATTGGTCACACCTACACGCGGCAAAAACTCAGCGGCGAGCTTGGCAACGTGCTGGAAGAATCAACCTTTATCAGCTTTACTGAAGGTGCTCCCGGCCAGGTCGCGTCACTGCAGCAACAGATTGCTGATGCTACGGATGCGGAACAACGCGCGTTGCTGCAGGGCAGACTGGCCACCGCTCAGGCGCATCTCGGTTCACTGGCCGAGATTACGCCAACACCGCCGAACATCACCATTGATGACAGCATGAGCATTTACCAGACGGTGAATGGCGGCGGACGCGAGATTCAGATCATCCATATGGGCCGTGGTCACACCGGTGGCGACGTGGTGGTGTTTCTGCCGGAGGAAAAAATTGTCTTCACCGGCGACCTGATGGTGCCATTTATCCCCTATATGGGTGATGCCCATGTTGATGAGTGGCCGGCGACGCTGGATAAATTGAAGGAACTGGATTTTGAAACCTTATTGCCCGGCCACGGGCCCATTGTTCAGGGCAAAGAGCGTATTGATTTTCTGCAGGCATACCTGCGGGATTTATGGACCAACACCGCGGCGCTAAAGGCCAGCGGCTTGAGCGCAGAGCAGGCCGCCCAGCAGATTGATATGACCGCACACAGCACAAATTACCCACAAATCAGTGCGCCAGGCGTGGATGTGCGCGCGATCCGCAGAATCTATGCATTGATGGATTAAGCGGGCAGCGGTACCGCTGTCAAACATTCAGTTTGCTCAGGGTGCGCGGAATAACTGGTGGCAACTGTGACAGCTGGCATTCACTTGTGCCACGATGGGTCTGAGCTCATTGATGCGGCCGGCACGCGCCAACGATTCGAGCTCACTGGCAAACCCTTTGAGTTCGGTGGCGCGTTCCACGTAAATGTTGGCAGCGTCGGCGCTCAGGGGCAGCGTGGAGCGCAGAGTCATGATGATATCGGCTGACAACTGCAGCCCTTGTGTGGACTGGATGATGCTCGCGGTATTTTCACGGATACTGACATCGTCACGCGCACCGGCCAACGCGTAATCCAGCCTGTCGATATGCCGCTCGATGTTCTGTGTCATGATGGCGTGTAACCCTGGGTCCTGCAGCCCGTCAGTCCGCACCGGTTCCGGTACAGAACTTGAAGAGTAGCAGCCCAACATAAACAGGGCACAGGCACTTAACAGGCATAGCGTGCGGATATTCATTGATCGACTCCCGTCAACAGCGTTGGTGACTTATGCGGGATAGCAGAAACCATCAAAGCACCTTACAGATGAAAGCCAGTGCCTTGTTTGATCTAACACAAATTTATGTCTAAACAACCGTGTTTTATTGACCCGTTGATCAGAGAAAACCGCCATGCTTCTGAGTTACAAAAAACAGCTGCTGCTCCTGCAGATCGAGCTGGTGAAATTGCAGCGGCATTTTATTCAGTGCAACAACAGAATTCTGGTGATTGTTGAAGGGCGCGATGCCGCCGGCAAGGACGGCATGATCAAGCGGATAGCCGAACACCTGAGCCCGCGGGAAACACGTATTGTTGCGCTGGGCAAACCCTCGGACAAAGAAAAATCTTCCTGGTACTTCCAGCGTTTTGTGCCACATCTGCCGAGTGCCGGTGAGCTGGTGTTGTTTAACCGCAGTTGGTACAACCGCGCCGGCGTCGAGCATGTGATGGGCTTCTGTAATGACGCCGAGTACGAAGAATTTTTTGTGTCGGTGATCGAGTTCGAACACATGCTGATCCGCTCTGGCATCAGTTTGTTCAAATACTATCTGGATATCAGTCGCGACGAACAGGCCAGCCGGCTACAGGAGCGCAAACTCGATCCGCTCAAGCAGTGGAAGATCAGTCCGATTGATGAACAGGCGTTGCAATATTTTGATGAGTACAGCGCCGCCCGAGACATCATGCTGCAGCGCACACACAATGAGACATCGCCATGGACGGTGGTAGATGCTGACAATAAGCGAGATGCCCGCCTGCATATGATCAGTGATCTACTGGCGCGCCTGACCTATACCAACAAAGATGAATCGGTGTTATTGCCCGGCAAGAATATCGTTAAACGTTACAACGGTAGCGACAAAAAAATCACAAAAAATCATTAACGGGGTGGGACATGAACAAAACAACACATCACAGGCAGACAGTGCCGGCCACTAAAGCTGCGCTCGTGCTGGCCATTGCTCTGGCAACGCTGTCGGCCTGTTCTGACGCGCCGGTCAATACCCCCACGGCGGATGCCCCCGCTCAGGACGTTTCTGCCGTGGCGGCACTGGATGCCAGTGAGCCGGTCGCCGATGCGGCGCAGACAGCACAGGCCTTGATGGAAGCAGAAATTGCGCTTGGCAGTGCAGTCAAACGTCTGTGCTCCTCGGTGCTGGTGGGCGGCAGAACGCAGGAGCAGGTGTTGAGTGCCGAGCTGGCCAACGCGGCTGCGTCAGGGATAACGTTTACGTTTAATGATGATCTGGTCAGTGGCACCGCCAACGGATTGACTGTGCAGGCGCTGTATCGCCCCCATTTGGGCTGCACGCTGCTCATCGATACCTCGCCCGAAATTCTGCGTGCGCAGTTTAACGCCGCGCTTTATCTGCAGGCACCCGCGCCGCTGGCCGCGCCATGGCCGCTGGGTGATCAGGTTGAGATTCCCGCGCAGCTGGACGGTGTTGATCTGGCGGCTGTAAATGCAGCAGTTGACCAGGCATTTGAAGACATGGAGCCGGAGCAGAACATCGACACCCGCGCTGTGCTGGTGATACACAAGGGGCGCATCATTGCGGAAAAATATGCGGAGCCATTTAACGCCGACATGCCGCAACTGGGTTGGTCAATGACCAAAACGGTCACCGCTGCGCTGACCGGCATGCTTGCCGGTGAAGGTCTGGTGCACATTGATTCACCCGCCGGTATTCCCGAGTGGCAGGCCCTCGGCGACCAGCGCCGGTTTATTACCTTGAATCACCTGCTGCAGATGTCCAGTGGTCTGGAATACTCCGAGGTTTACACGGCGGGCTCGATGTCCGATGTCATTCTGATGCTGTACACCACCGGCGACACAGCGGCTTACACCCTGAACAAGCCGCTAGCGCAGCAGCCGGGCACGCAGTTTTATTATTCCAGCGGCACCACCAATATCATTTCGCGTATCAATCGCAAATTGTTTACTAACCATCAGTCGTATTTTAATTTCCCGCAGGAACGATTGTTCAGCAAACTGGGCATGCGCTCGGCCGTGATGGAGACCGATGCCAGTGGCACGTTTGTAGGCTCGTCCTATATGTACGCCACACCGCGCGACTGGGCAAAAATAGGCTTGCTGTACATGCAGGATGGCCTGTGGAATGGTGAGCAGATACTGCCGGAAGGTTGGGTTGATTACAGCCTTACGCCAGCGGAGTCGACGGCGCAGGGCAACTATGGTGCGCAGATCTGGTTAAACGCCGGCTCTGCTGTTGACCCTGACGACCGGCCCATGAAGCAGTTCCCCGCCAACATGTTTTACCTGTCAGGCTTTGAAGGCCAGAACGTGGTGATGTTGCCCGACCAGGAGCTGATTGTGCTGCGCATGGGCGTCACTACCCGCGGGCCACGCCCGATCTGGGCGCTGACTGAAGCGGTGATGAATGCGGTAGCGAATCCGGTAGCGAATCCGGTAGCGAATCCGGTAGCGAATCCGGTAACCCCGTAAGGCTCAAGGCAGGCGAACAACCCGGAAGCCAATGTCGTCAGAACCGCGGGTGCTGTCATGCCCCGCGCGCTGCCACACGCGGATGCGGTTAGCGCTGTTTCGAAACGATCCGCCGCGCAGTGTGGCGTTGCGGCAGGTGCTCAGGCGCTGGCCATTGACACGGCGTTCTACGCGTTCGTCCTGATCGTGAAAACAACCCAGAGTCCATTCTGCCGCGTTGCCATGCATATCAAACAAACCAAAGGCATTTGCGGCAAAACTGCCCACGGGAGCCACGCTGATGTCACTCCAGCGGCTGCCACAATCCCGGCAATTGGCCTGATTGCTGCCGGGCAGATTGCCCCAGCTGAACTGTATGCCGGCACCCTGGCCGGCCTGCGCGGCAAATTCCCATTGTTCTTCTGACGGCAAACTGTAGGAGTCGCCGGTGTATTCACTTAACCAGTAGGTATACGCCATGGCGTCGAACCAGGTGATGCTGGTGACTGGCAATTCGTGCGCCAGAATTTCCAGTGCGGGACTGGGCGCGGGCAAACCGGTGCTACGCAAAAATGCTTTAAATTCGCCGATACTGACTTCGTGTGAAGAGATGGCAAATGCATCCAGACACACCTCGCGCGGTTCATTGCCGCGATTGTCCATGAGCATGGTGCCGACCTCGGTGCAACCGCCGGGCAGTTCGACCATGGTGGGCAACTTGATCTCAAACGTGGCCTGCGCGTAAACAGGTGCGCACTCGCCAGCTGCGATGGCAGCGGCCAGTAACATCGGGCACAGGATGTGTGTCTTGAGAGTCTTCATGATGTGCGGGCGTTGATGAAATGTGTTTTAAGCAGGAGGCGGAAATAATCGGGATCTTTGATCAATACATCAGCTTGATTCTGATGCTGCAAGGCGTATTGCTGGCGCGACAACCAAAAGCGCAGCGCTGCTAACTGCAGCATCGTTGGCCAGGCGGCGATCTCGTTTTCTGTGAGTGTGCGCGTTTGGGTGTAGGCCCGGGTGAGCGCGTCCACGCGATCAGTGTTGAGGTGAGGAACGTGGTCGATCACATCAACACACCAGTCGTTCACACAAATGGCTAATTCCATCAGTGTCCAGCCGCTGGCGGCATTATAAAAATCGATAACACCCGTGATTATGTCGCCCTCAAACATGGCGTTATCGCGGAATAAATCGCCGTGGATTACCGCGGTGGGCAATGCAGGTGCGGTTGACAGCCAATGTTGCAAATCGGTCAGGCACGCTTGCAACCAATGCTGCTCGCTTAACCAGACGGTCTGCAGAAACTGCAGTGATTCAGTCAGCACCCATTGAGGGCCGCGGTCACTGCTGCGCTGCAGGCCGCAGTCGGCGCTGTGCAAGCTGGCCAACAAAGAGCCCAGTGCTGCACATTGTGCGGGGCTCACCTGATCAGGATGCGCACCAGGCAGCCGCGGTTGCAACAGCGCCGGTTTGTTTTTTAAGGACAACAGCGCAGCGCCATCGCGGTTACGGAACACATAAGGTACCGGCAGACCGCTGCGCTTGAGGCACTCCAGCAACGCGATAAAAAACGGCAGATCCTGCACGGGCCCGCGTTCAACC
>CANHAR010000173.1 GCA_947458495.1 Gammaproteobacteria bacterium
ACACGGTCGGAGTTCAGGCAGGCATCGACCCACTGCCCAAGACCTGATATCTCGAACCCGGCAGCCAGATTAGCTGCCGGCTTCTGATAACGTGTCGCTTCACTGTTGTTGAGGATCCCGCGCTTGAGTGCAGAGGCAACACAGATCACTGCATCAAGTTGATGCTGTTGAATAAATGCTGACCATGCTGTGTTGAGATTACGCTCATCCTGGGGCGCTACCGTTAAAGCACTTCCTGTGTACACGCCGTCTTCATAAAAAAACACCCGATATAGGGTATGACCACTGGCAAGTGCAGCTGCACAGAATGACAAAGCGCTTTGCGCAGATTGTTGTGCCACAGGAGATCCTGTTACCAGTACACTGATAATCATAAACATTTGCCTGTCATATTGGACATTACAGATTCTTCCTGCTGCCTGCATTACGCCCGCATTATGCCGCATTGCCATCAACAAAAACAAAAAGCCCCGGACATGCCGGGGCTTTATTTGTTGCTATCGTTCTTCAGTGGCAGATTATTCTTCACCACCAAACGCTGTCAGCAGATTCAGCAAACTGATGAAGATGTTGTACAAGGACACATACAGAGTCACCGTGGCCAGGATGTAGTTGCGCTCGCCACCATTAATGATCGCCCCTGTCTGCATCAGGATTGCTGCGCTGGAGAACAACATAAACGCTGCGGACAATGCCAGTTGCAGGGCAGGGATCTGCAGGAAGATATTAGCAACTACCGCTGCCAGAATGACCAGGAAACCGGCCATCATAAAGCCGCTCAGGAAGGAAAAGTCCTTCTTGGAAATCAGGGCATACGCCGAGAGCCCGAAGAATATAAAAGCAGTGCCGCCCAGCGCAGTCATCACCAGCTGCGATCCGTTGGCGCTGGCCATGTAGTAACCAAGTATAGGACCCAGTGTGTAACCCATAAAGCCAGTCAGCGCGAACACACACAGCAAACCCCAAGCACTGTTAGCCATTTTGTGTGTCAGGAACAACAAGCCGTAGAAGCCAATCAGCATGACCCAGATATTGACCGGCGCAGCGTTTGACGCCATCGCAAATGCCGCGGTCAACGCGCTGAATGCCAAGGTCAGGCCCAGCAGCATATAGGTGTTTTTCAGAACTTTATTCACCGCCAGCGACAGCTCGCGGCTGTGAGTGGACTCAAGTTGATACTGACTCATACAATAAACCTCCGGTTAATCAATAAAAACATCCCCTGGTGTTCAGTGTCGCGGGCTCAGGGCTGAAAGTCCGCCACATCTAGGCAATGAGATCGACCTTTTTGTCTTTCTCTTTCACGGATCCATCATACGGATGAAAGTCACAAAATCAACGATTTTCGGCTTATTACCAACCCACAACCCGAATAACTCTGGGCAAAAAAGTCAGTTGACTGATAAACAAATTGTAGTAACATGCCGGCTTCGCGCGCTGCGGAGGGATGGCAGAGCGGTTGATTGCACCGGTCTTGAAAACCGGCGAGGATGAAAGTCCTTCGAGAGTTCGAATCTCTCTCCCTCCGCCAACTCGCAGAATCTCCTGTCTGCTATGTCCAATCTCTCACGTTTAGACAACCACCGCAGCCCAGCGGCGGGAGAGAGATTTGAACGATAGAGTTCGAAAACTTGCGCAGCAAGCTAAAACGAGCGCGCCAGCGCGAAGCCCGCAGGGGCGCAAAAGCCACCCAGGCTTTTGCGATTAATCTCTCTCCCTCTCTTAAGTTATGAATCCGACTTCGGCATTGCCAATCACTTTGCAGAAAGCGTAGCATCGCCTTGATTGCTAGCCCGCTGCACAATTCAATTTCTACAATAATTCAAAAAGCCAGAGGCCGCCCCATGTCAACACCTGTCCGCCTGACATCGCTCGCAATTGCCGTGATTGTTGCACTGAACACCAGCCACGTGGCGGCACAGGAAACTGCGACGGTGCAGATTAGCGGCCTTCAACAACCGGTGGAGATTCTGAAAGACCGCTGGGGCATTTCCCATATTTATGCACAGACGGAACATGACCTGTTTTTTGCGCAGGGCTACAACGCCGCCAAGGACCGTCTTTTCCAGTTTGAACTTTGGCGGGCACAGGCAACAGGTACCACTGCCGAGATACTGGGCGCACGTGCGATAGATCGCGATCATGGCACACGCCTGTTCAAGTTCCGCGGCGATATCACCGAGGAGATGAATCACTACCACCCACGAGGTGCCGAAATCATCACCGCGTTTGTGGCGGGCGTAAACGCGCGTATCAACGAGGTACTGGCAGACCCGGCTCAGCTGTCCTTACCCTTCAGACTGCTGGGCATTCAGCCACAGCACTGGACGCCAGAGGTGGTGATTTCCCGCCATGGCGGTCTGCTGGGCAATATCACAGCAGAACTGGCCACCGGCAGGGCCGTGTGTACGGTTGGCGAAGAGATTGTTAAAGAGCTGACCTATTTCCACCCTCATGTGCCGGACCTGGCGCTGGACTCACAAATCAACTGCAACTCTTTGCTCAATAACGACATTCTCCATCTCTATGACGCTTACCGTGAAGAGCTGCGTTTTGAGCCCCAGGACATTGCAACCGTGGCGCAGCGCAACAACGATCAACAGTTTTCACAGTTGGCAGCCGTGCTGGATGCCGAAGCCAGAGAACTTGCCGGGCGCAGTAAAGATGACATCGGCAGCAATAACTGGGTAGTCAGCGGGGCGTTGACTCAGGATGGCTACCCGATGATGGTCAATGATCCGCACCGGGCACAGGCCGTGCCATCGTTGCGCTACTGGGCGCACCTGGTGGGTCCGGGCTGGAACGTGATAGGTGGCGGCGAACCCACCATTCCTGGCATTTCCATTGGCCACAATGGGGTAGGTGCCTGGGGTCTGACCATTTTCTCGACCGACGGTGAGGACCTGCTGGTTTATGAAACCAATCCCGACAATCCAAACCAGTACCGATATAACAATCGCTGGCATGACATGGAGATCATCGAGGAGACAATCGCGGTTAAGGATCGCGAGCCGGTCACTGTCTCACTAAAGTACACCCGCCACGGACCGGTAACCTTTGAAGATACCGCCAACCAACTGGCCTACGCCGTGCGCCCGGCGTGGATGGAAATCGGTGGCGCGCCTTACCTCGCCTCGCTGCGCATGAATCAGGCACAGAATTGGGAGGAGTTTCGTGACGCAGCCAGTTACAGCCATATCCCCGGAGAAAACATGATCTGGGCTGACCGGGCTGGCAACATCGGCTGGCAGGCCGTCGGCATTGCGCCAATACGCCGCAACTTCAGTGGCATGGTGCCGGTTCCCGGAGACGGGCGCTTCGAGTGGGACGGTTACCTGCCAATCAAAGATCTACCACATGAATTTAACCCGGCACGTGGTTTTGTGGAAACCTCCAACAGCAACTACACACCGCCGGATTACCCGTTTCTGGAGGCCATTGGCTACACCTGGACAGACCCGTTCCGCTGGGTGCGCGGCAGTGAAGTGCTGGGTTCCGGTGGACGTTTTAATATGATGGACATGATCAAACTGCAGCATGACTACTTGTCAGTGCCCGCACGTACCATTATCCCATTGTTCGAGGACCGGCCCGCAGCCGACCCGGACGTCGAGCGGGCGCGGCAGATGTTGTTGAATTGGGACTTTGTGCTTGATAAGGATTCGGTAGAGGCGGGTATTTATGTCGCCTTTGAACGGCAATTGTTGGACAGCATAGACGCCCTGAAAGTGCCAGCAGATGCCCAGAGTTACCTGCGCGTCGGCTTAAAAACTGCAATTGATTTCCTGTTATCACCCGATGGCGACTTTGGTGCAGACCCACTGGCCGGACGTGATCAGTTTCTGCAGGACGTGCTGCAACTGGCGCTGGTGACTCTCGATAACAAACTCGGATCCGACTGGAATCAGTGGCAATACGGGCAGGAAAAGTACCATCACGCCCTGATCCGCCATCCACTGGCCAGCGCAGTGGATGTGGCAACTCAACAGTTACTGAATGTCGGCCCGGCGCCACGCGGTGGTAATGGTTATACATTGGGCAACACTGGTGGCGGCGACAATCAGACAACCGGCGCATCATTCCGCATCTTTGTGGATACCCGTGACTGGGATAACACCCTTGGCATGAATACACCCGGGCAAGTGGATGATCCGCATAGCCCGTATTACAGCAATTTGTTTGAACTATGGGCCAACGATAAAGTATTTCCGGCGTTTTATTCACGGGAAAAGATAGAGTCGGTGACGCAGCAACGCTTTATGTTGCATCCGCAGCCATAGCCTCGTCAGCAGCCTGTACGAGGCTGATAGCAGGCATTATCATCAACGCGAGTCGCACAAAAAACAATTAAACGGGAAGCTAACATGTTTGATATACGCTTTGCAGGTCACCTGCGCCTCAAGCTGGCAACACTCTTTGGATCAACGCTGGTGGGATCAACGCTGGCAGTGATAATGCTGTCTGTCATTCAACCTGCAATGGCGCAAACTCCGCTGGGACTTAATCCGACTCAAGTCGGCTTGAACGATACCACCGCGCATCGCATCACTGACGAGATCTGGCAGGCTACCGGTTTTGGCAACACCTTTATGGTGATGACCAACGAGGGCAACGTGATTATCGACACTTCGCTGCCGGCCACCGCGCCCCGTCATAAACAATTGCTACAGCAAGTCAGTGATGCGCCAGTGCGCTACATCGTGCTGACACACGCGCACGGTGATCATATTGGTGGTGTGCAGTTGTGGCGAGAGGAGGGTACCGAGATCATCGCCCACGCCGAACACGAAGAATTTATGCATTACCAGAACCGCCTGGCAGGCATGTTTGCGATCCGCAATGCCGCGCAGTTTCCAGACATGCCGCGTCCGGCCGCCAGCGCAGCCCAGACCGGGCCGATGAATCCTGGTAATTACACAGCCAGCATCACTCCGACCATTCTGTTTGACCGCGAATACAGTTTCAGCCTGGGTGGCCTGACCTTTGAAATCATTCACACGCCCGGTGAAACCTACGATCACCTGTCGGTCTGGATACCAGAGCTAAAAGCGGTGTTTGTCGGTGACAATTTTTATGGCTCATTTCCCAACATCTACACGCTGCGCGGCACCAAACCACGTTGGGCACTGGATTACGTGAATTCGCTGAACAAGGTACTGGCGTTACAGCCGGAGATCATGATTCCAAGCCACGGTGACGCCATTCACGGCAATGCCATGATTAATCAGGCGGTCAGCAAGTACCGCGACGCCATTCTGCACGTGCACGATGAAACCGTTGCCGGTATGAATCAGGGCAAGGATGTTTATACATTGATGCAGGAAATTGCACTGCCTGACGATCTGAACATCGGCGAAGAATACGGCGCCATTTCCTGGACTGTCAGAGGTATCTACGAGGGATACATGGGCTGGTTTGATGGCAATCCGGCCAACATGTATGCCACAGGCCCGGCAGCAGTCTACCCGGATCTGGTGGCTCTGGGTGGCGGGGCTGACCGGGTTGCTGAACTGTCACAGCAGTACCTTCGCGATGGTGATGCGGTCCGGGCCATGCACATGGCGGATATTGCGCTGACCGCTGAACCTGCGCATGTTCCAGCGCTACAGGCGCGCCTGGCAGCACTGCAACAACTGCTGACGGACTCGGCCAATTCCAACGAGGCAGGCTGGTTGCGCCATGGCATCAACCAAACGCGGGCTGCTTTGGGTCAACCCTGATCACCAGAAGCGACGCTAAAGAGCTGAAACTATATGCTCATGAAACTAAACACTTCTGAAACTAAACACACCTGACAAGAGAACAGTGACTTGGAAATCATCCCTGAATCCTTATTCCCCACGCTGGTGTGGACAACATTGTTTGACGACCGCCAATCTTTTAACAAAGAACTGCTGAAGGTGGCTCTGCAGTTGCGGCAACGCGACCCGGCCGGTGTCAACAAGACCAATATCAAAGGCTGGCAAAGTGCCAATAACCTGCAGCACCTGCCTGAGTTTGAAGCGATTAATATCAGAATTTTGCAGGTATGTGAACGCATCGCAGAATCCCAACATTTCAAGTCAGACTTTGTGCTGCAACATCAGGCTTGGTTGAATATCAGTCCGCCCGGCGCCTCAAACCAGATCCACTACCATCCCAATTGTCACTTCAGCGGGGTTTATTACGTCAGCCTCGACGCACCTGATTGTGGCAGCATCTATTTCCGCGACCCCAGAGTTGCCTCGCGTATGCTGACCTGCCCGATTGAAAGACCCACTGACTTCACTGCCAGTGAGTTACG
>CANHAR010000174.1 GCA_947458495.1 Gammaproteobacteria bacterium
TCTGCTCTGGGATTACAGGACTGATACGTACAATGACAGCCAGCGGTTTTTACTCTTGTATTGCGCCCAACTATCCCATTACTCGACCGGACAAAGCAAACAAATCTGTCGTAGACCACGCTCGGTCTGACGACACTTTCAAGACATTTAACAAGACGTTTAAAAAGGTTTGTAATAGTCTGAATTTTCTGGAAATACATGAATATCAGCTGTGCGCATTGCCTCACACAAGGCTGCCAACCCGTTGTAAGGCAGCATGGTTTTTAAGGTGTGCGCGGTCGGAATAGGCAAGCGGATACTCCCTGCACTGTTTGCTTGCAGGGCTGCTGCCGGGCTCAACCACTGATAGTCGAGAATCTCGTTGTCATCCACCACAATGTCCACATCATCATGCAGTGGGCATAAAAAAAACCAAGTGGCATAACGGCGCGGCAAGCCCATGGGTGTTGTCCAGTGAGCGATGTGAATCAGGTGGTCAGGAGCAATTTGCAAACCCGCTTCTTCGCGGGTTTCCCGGATACCTGCATTGATGGCTGCGCGATAATCGGATTCAGGGTCGTCCAATGTCTCATAACCGGCCGGATAGTCACACGCATCCACTTTGCCACCGGGGAATACCCAAGCCCCGCCTTCAAAACTGAGCGTGGAGTTGCGCCTTAACAACAAGGTCTGCACGCCTTCAACAGTCTCGCGCACAATCACGACTGTGCTGGCGGGCCTTGGTGTCATGGTTTTCCCCTGTTCCTTGCCAGCCGGCGATCAGGCTTTGGGCGCCATCGCCTTGGCCTGATCTGCGCGAATGGCCTTAACGGAGTCACGTTTTTCCAGCAGATTCAACAAATCCTTGACACCCGGTTCAGTGGCAAACACATCCCAGTTGAGAGCCTTTTTGGTCACGCGAGTCACCAGCCCAACACTGAACAGGAAGTAAAAATCTGCGTAGCTCATGTCATTGCCAGCCAGATAAGGGCCGTACTTTGCCAACTTGGCCAGCGCCGCAAAACCTTTCACCAGCTCTTTGTGGACGGATTCTTTTTCCGCCTCACTGGCCGGACGTCCGAAAAATACCTCGCCATACAATCTGCGGGCGGGCAGTTCAATGTACAGTTCAAGGTATCGGATCAGTTCACGAACTTTTGCGCGCTCGTAGGGATCAACCGGGTAAAACGACGGGCCCAGACCAAGGCTGTCCAGATAATCAATAATCACTTCAGTTTCAGTCAGAAAACCCTGCTCAGTCTCAATGCAGGGTACTTTGCCCATGGGGCTACGCATCAGATACTCGCTTTCCTGACTGGGGCGCACGGTCACTTCTTCAAACTCCATACCCTTTTCAATCAGCACCATTTTGACCATGTTGTAGTAGTTACTGACGGCAAATCCATAAAGCTTGATCATCTGACGGTTTCCTTTTTTAACTTGTGTTTGAGTACTTTACCGGATGGCGCTGTTGGCAGCGGCTCCATAAATTCAATTCGCGAAGGACGTTTATACGCGGTCAGCAATGGCTTGATAAAGGCCTGCAGCGTCGCCTCATCCAGCTGACTACCGGCTGTGCGCTGCACATAGGCCAGCACATTTTCATTCCCTTCCACCGGTTCTCCGATCACCGCACATAACAATACCTGCGGATGTTTGGAGATCACACCTTCGACTTCCGGAGGGTATACGTTAAAACCCGAATGGATGATCAATTCTTTGCTGCGTCCGGCGATATGTATGTTGCCGTCATCATCCAGGCGGACCAGATCGCCGGTATTCAGAAATCCATCCGCATCTATGGCAGCAGCGCTGGCAACAGGATTGCGGTAATAACCCAACATGACATTCGGGCCACGCACATGCAGCTCACCGACGTCACCCCGGGCTACATCGCGTCCGTCAGCAGTGAGCACACGAATATCCAGTCCCGGCAGGGGCTTGCCGACACTGCAATTATCCAGCGGCTCATTAAAACGCACCTGGCTGATGGTGGGGCCACTTTCGGTCATCCCATAACCGTTCAGCAGCGGCAACCCGAATAATTGCTCGGTCTTCAGTTTGATTGCCGGGTCCAAAGGCGCTCCACCACTGTACATAAAGCGCAGACGTGGCCATAACTGTGTGCGCTGCGCATCTGTCATGCCGCGTTCTCGAGCGTGATCAACCAGCTTGGCGAACATCGCAGGCACCCCAAACACACCACTAACACCCAGCGTTTCAAAATTACTGAAGCACAGGGCCGGATCAAATCGATCTGCCACAATCAGCTCAGCGCCGGCATACAGGGCTGCGAGAAACACCGCTGAGATGCCAAACACGTGGGACACCGGCAATACCAGATAGATTTTGTCATCTGACTTCAGTCCACGCAGCGCTCCGCTGACAGCGGCGACATACAACATATTGCGGTGCGTTAACATCACACCCTTGGGATCACCCGTGGTACCCGTGGTGTAAATCAGCGTGAAAACTCCCTGCTCACCCTCAGACAAGGCTTCAGCGCGCTCGCTCACCGTGAGCTGGCGTATGCCCGCCTGCGCGCCTGCCAGCAACATCTGCTCACATAGCGTTTTGCCGGCAAACGCTGGCCAATGATTGGCAGCGGCCGCTGAATCCAGTGCATAGATCACCAGTCGTGGCTCACAATGCGCCCGTATTCTGTCAATCTCCGCGCTGGCCATGCGCGCATTGACTACCACCGGCCACGCCCCCAGCTCACTGAGGGCCAGAATCATCACCAACACGGGTACACAGTTCTCGTTGATCAGCAAAACCCTGTCGCCCGCGTTGACACCTAACGCCAGCAGTTGCACCTGTGTCTGACGAATTTCCGAGGCCAGATCGGCGTAATTCAGATGCCGCCCGGTATGATCACGAACAGCCGGCGCCAATGGAGAGATGCGGGCGCGCTCAAAAACCGGCGAGCTGACTTTTGCAGGCAACGACGCCAGCAAGGCATCCGGCGATTGACCCAGCAGTTGTTCATCATTAGATTGCATAACGAATTATCAAGACCTCAATGTCCATGGTTCTAAATTCCAGCTCTGACACACGCCTGACGATTTTACTGCTGAGTGCTTATGATGCGGGCAGTCATCAGCAATGGCGACAAACGCTGTGTGAGATGTTTCCGCACTGCCAATGGACTTGCCTGACGCTGCCTGCCCGGCACTTTGCCTGGCGTGTACGCGGCAATAGTTTGAGCTGGGCATTTAACCACCGGCGCGAGCTGACTGACAACTACGATCTGGTAATCGCCACCTCGCTCACCGATCTGGCCAGTCTGCGCGGTTTTGTGCCGTCACTGGCAGGCATCCCGACGCTGGTGTACTTCCACGAAAATCAGTTTGCCTATCCGCCAAGCGCTGACCAGCACACCTCCGTTGAGCCGGCGATGGTGAACCTTTACAGCGCGCTGTGCGCCGATCATGTGGCCTTTAACAGTGAATGGAATCGGCGCAGTTTTCTGCTCGGGGCACAACAACTGCTGGCAAAACTGCCGGATCACGTACCACCCGGTCTGATCGAGCAGATTCGCGACCGCTCATCGGTGTTACCCGTGCCCTTGCCAGATCAACTGTTTATCCCGCGGCAACAAGCGCGGCACCCACACACAGGTCCGCTGCAAATTGTCTGGAATCACCGCCACGAGTATGACAAAGGCCCAGATTTGCTGCTGCTGATTGTCACCGAGTTGATTCAGGGGACGCAGCCGTTCCGCTTGCATCTGTTGGGCCAGCGTTTTCGTCGCCGCCCAGAGGCGTTTGATGTGCTGGATGCTGTCCTGAATGAGTATTACCAGCGCAATGGGATTGAGCCCGGCGTTAACCAGTACATCTCATCCCGGGCAGATTACCAGCAACTGCTGATGCAATCGGACATTGTTTTATCCACCGCGTTGCATGATTTTCAGGGATTATCGATGCTGGAAGCCGTCGCATTGGGCTGTTACGCCGTTGCGCCTGATGCCCTTGCCTACCCGGAATATCTGCCCGCAGACGGGCTGTTTGCAGCCGCCGGACTGGATTTACCCACGCAGGCGCGCAGTGCAGCGCTGTGTATTCAGCGACATGCGCAAGCTCTGGCGTGCAGCGGCACGCCGGCTCTCAATCACCAGGACTATGCTGCCCGTCTGAGTGCCAGTGCGCTGCGATCATCATGGCAACATACCTTGCAGGCGCTGTTGAAATCATGATTTGCTGGTATGACACCCCCATACAGGCCTTAAACTGCTTGTCCTTTTTACCGTCCAGCGACTAAAGTTCTGCGCAGGATTTTGACCTTATCGACCTGATGGAGTACGTATGCTTAAACCAGCAAAACCAACTGCCACGACCAGCCCGCTGGCCCTACCCTTTGTTTTCGCAAAACGACTGGTCAATAGCTCGGTGATGGCAGGCCTGTTTTTGCTCTCCTCCCAAAGCCTTGTCCATGCCCAAGCTGTGCCCACACCTACAGATGCAGCGACAGATACCGCACAAGAGACCGTGCCAGAGACCGCCGCGCAAGAAAGCGTACAGCAGGACAATGACGCCGCCTTTGTTGCCTGGCTGGCGGAATTTCGGGCCGCTGCATTAGAGCGCGGCATCCGCGCTGAAACACTGGACCGTGTATTGCCGACCATCAGTCAGGAGCGTCAGGTCGTGCAGGCAGACCGCAATCAGGCTGAATTTGTGAACACCTATGCCAACTATCTGCAGCGGGTGAATACCAGTCGTATCGAAGCCGGCAAACGGCTAATGCAGTCGCACGGCGACATGATCCGCCAGGTTTCTGCGGAATACGGCGTTCAGCATCGGTTTGTGGTATCCATCATGGGACTGGAAAGCAACTACGGTGCATTCCCTATCACCCAGCCATTGTTCAGTGTCATCGCAACGCTGGCCTATGATGGTCGTCGTGGCGAGATGTTCCGCAACGAACTGTTTGCCGCGCTGGAAATTGTTGATCGCGGCCTGGCAACGCCGGAGATGATGAAAAGCTCATGGGCAGGAGCCCTGGGCATCATCCAGTTCACGCCCAGCAGTTTTTTGCGACTGGCGGTTGATCACGACAAGGACGGCAAAATTGACTTGTGGAGCATGGGGCCCGATGTCATTGCGTCTGTCGCCAATTATCTGCGCTCACATGGCTGGCAACAGGATCAGACATGGGGACGCGTGGTCAGTCTGCCGCCAGGTGGTGAACAATCCCTGCAAGCACCGCAGGAAGCGGGGCTGACGCCAGACGCGGCTTGTCAGTCGTTTACCACCACAGGCGCATGGCGCTCTCTGAACGACTGGCAAGAATTGGGTGTCCGCCGTGCCAATGGCAGTGTGTTGCCCACGCGAGATCTGCAGGCCGCACTGATCATTGGCGACGAGGGAGATGACAAAGGGTATCTGGTTTACCGCAACTTCTGCTCGATCATGCGCTACAACCCGGCGTTTCGATACGCACTGTCGGTTGGTTTGCTTGCTGATGCTCTAGATGACATACGGGACTGATGCCCGGCATCAGGCCCCGTCAACCCTCGCCACGATAGGGAACACAATGGTCTGACCCACCCGGACACGGGCGAAATCCAGATCAGGGTTGTACTGGCGCAATAACCACAGGGGTACCGCGTAACGCTGCCTTGCCAGTACGTCGATGGTTTCATTGGCTGCCAACTGATGGCGGTTGACGTCGGCGATGCGGTATTGACGGAAAAAGCTCTCCTGAGCAGCCAGATGGAACTGGCGCCGGCGCAGTTCAAATTGCTCGCTGGCGACTTGTGCGGGCAATGTGAAGCGCTGACCAATTATCAGCGACTGACTGGCGCGCATGCCGTTGGCAGTGCGCAGCGCCTGAACACTGGTACCCGCCCATTCAGACAAGTGGCCAAGTGTCTCAGCGGCCTGAATTTCCACAGTATTGTCTGCAGCTACTGAATAATCAGCGGGATCTGCCGCCAATGCCTGTGTTGCCTGCTCATTGCTGGCAGCAACAGTTTCAACATCGTCAGTAGCAATCTCAGATTCAACGGTATTGGCAGCAACAACCGGCACATCCACCGCATCACGATAAGCTGCGGCCAGAACGCGGGCATCACCCTCGGCAGGCAAACGCAGTTGCTGCCCGACGGCCAGCCGATCCGGGTTAGTCAGACCATTCACCTGCATCAACGCCGCCTCACTGACACGATAACGGCGGGCAATTGATGACACGGTATCACCCGATCTGACTGCATAAGCGGCCCCTGGCTCTGCCGCAACAGGTTCAGCAGCCGCCAGCGTTTGTGTGATCATGTTGGTATCGTGCGGCAACAACAGCA
>CANHAR010000175.1 GCA_947458495.1 Gammaproteobacteria bacterium
CCCTCAGCCAGACTGTCATCAGTGGTCGCGATACGCAGATGCAGAGTTGTCACTGTACTCAGCAGCATAGGATCATCATTATCAGGGACAAAGCTCACGGTACCATTATGATCCCTACGATTAACCCCAAGCCAAGTGTTGCCACCATCATTGGACACTTCCAGTGTGTTCGCCGCCGCTGTATCAGTTCCCAGCGCTGCAGTGCCTGCGATCAGACTTGGGGTAAAACCGATAGGCACCATTGATGGCTTGCTCAGGCTGACCGTAAAGACCGCGTAGCCGCCTTCTGTCACCGTCGGGCTGCTCACCGACAGCGTTGGCATATCGTTATCGCTACCACCGCTACCCGTGCCATCATCCCAAACCACACCAAAACCCGTGGCATTACTGATGCTCGCGCCAATAGCGTTGCTCAAGGTGACATGGAACTCCACAGCGGCCTCATACACATCATCATTGAGGATGGTGATGGTGATGGTTTTTGTGGTCTCACCGGCCGCAAAGTTCAGCGTGCCATTGGCTGCTATGTAGTCACTGCCTGCGATAGCGCTGTCGTTGCTGGTTGCGTAGTTCACCGATGCAGCCGCGCCGGTAGCGCCGCTGCGGGTCACGGTGAATGTTGCTGTACCGGCCGCTTCGTTGACTGCCACATCGTTGATCGCCAGGGTCGGCGCTGCATCGTTATCGGTGGCCATTTCAACTGCAATCAACTGCCCTTCGATATCCAACACAGCGCGGTCATTATCAGTCGCAAAATCCGCTCTGCCGATATCGGCACCGGTCAGTCTGCCAACAAACAGTTGACCTTCGTCGCCAAGACTGTCACGACCGCTGTTAAGGCGCTGATCAAGCGCGTGTCCCACCTCTTCCAGCAACACCTTGGAAACAAAATCGCTGCCGAACCCCATATTGACCCAGTCGGCGTTGATGTAGATACGCTCAGCGCCTGTATGACCGATAGCGGCATAGGCAGCCATTGCGCCTTTCAGATCGGCGTCGCTGCGAAATTCCAGAGTAATGTTCAGACCATCTTTGCCCAAAAGATTGGATAGCGCAGCTACGTTACCGGCAAATTCATCTGTATCCGCACCCGCGCCGCCAAATACATCCTGCAGCATGAGCAGGTAATCTGGATGATCCGGCAACTGGCTTAACAGGCGATTCACATGCTCAATGGCTGCATCCCACTGCTCGCGGGCCACTTCGTTGATCACCCGTTCCATACCTACCACGGTCAAATGTTCGGGTTGTCCGTTGTTGACCACGTTTGCATCCACAACTGACAGATCTTTCTCTGCTGCGGAAGTAACATTTGGGACAGCCTTGTTCTCATCAACCTGCGCAAAAACCGCAGTCGCCATCAGATCAGCAAACAATTCGCCCTGCACACCAAATTCACTGGTATCCGCATCAATGGTTGCAATTGCATCAGCCACGGCTGCGCCGTCAAACATAAAGCGTTGTTCAAGAGCCATAAGCTCAGGATTGGGACGAACCAGTGAACTCTTTTTTTGCGGCTCAGTCGTATCTCCGGCAACCTGTAGAGTCACTTCCGGATTAGCTGCAGACGGATTTTTTTTGCCTTTATGACTGAATTTCATAGACTCACCTGATTATGCGATTTTGTATCTGATGTTTAATAACTGGCACTGCTTGGGGTAACAACCTGGACGGTTCCACTCATGCCTGCGATCAATTCTGTGTTTTCACCGTCGACGGTGGCTGACACTTTAACGGTTTGACTGACAGCGTCTGCGCGAGCCCCGATACGACTAATTTTTGCCGGATAAACGCGGCCGGTTTCGTCAATACTGACTTCAAAACCGTATCCAATCTCCAGCCAACCCAGCCAATGGGACGGAACAATAAACTCCAGCTCCAACAAACTGTCGTCAAAGATTTCCAGAAGTGGTTCTCCGGGCTGAACATACTGACGTTCACGGACATGCTGAACTGCAACGCGACCCGAAAAAGGTGCAATCAATTCGCACTTGGCAAGCAGTGTTTGACTCATCTGAACTTCTGCCTCGGCCTTGTCCTTGGCAACACGAGCAAGATCCAGATCCAATTTACCGACGGAGTTGAGCTGATCCAGCCGGACATTGGCAGCGAGTACCACCTCAGCCGAGGCCAGCTCAGCTTGTGCGATCCTTAGCTGAGCTTGCTGCAAGGAACAATCCAAGGTCAGCAGCACGTCTCCTTGCCTGAAGGTGCCAGCCTCTCGCACGGCAATTCGACTGACGATTGCACCCAGTTCGGACGAAAGTACTGTATGACTGACCGGGCTGAGTTGAGCGCGAATCTGCTGACGCTCTATGCCTGAAGTCCCCGGCAACGGTGATTGGGCGGCGGATATCTGGGAATAAACGGCAACTGACAGCAAAACCAGCCATGTACATACGAAAATCTTCAAATCAAACCTCACCCTCATATGTAATTTTCCATGCACCGTCTATTTCCTGCCGGATCTGTTCTTTGCTTTTGTGTTGACTAACGGTGTTAAGTTATCAACCTCATGCACGGCTACCTCGACGGCCTATTCCGGTTGTGTTGTAACAAGATCAGATTCAACAAACTGTGAGACAGGCATTGGACTTTGCGCCCGTAATTGCTCTATCAATTCCTCCAGCGTCAACTCGGAAACACTGCCAACCTCAGGCTCGACACCCAAGGTAAAGAGCAAGCGGGCGGCGGCGGCCTCAGACTGCGCATTCGCCTGGTAGAGTCGCAATTCACTGAGGATTGCCGATGTTTCACTGCTGACAAGATTCAGTTGACTCTCAGTCCGAGCCGATACCGCATCCACGGTGTACTGAAGCAATTGCGTGTCCACATCCCAAATTTGTTTTGACCGCTCCAGTTGCTCAACCGAATTGGCATAATCCAGTCGTGACAAATGCAGTTGCGTCAGCGCAGCCATCTGCACCATGGTCCGTCGCTGGTCAGCCAATGAAATACCTGCATCAGCCAAACGCAGTTGGGCAGGAGCTGTGAGCAGGTTGAAAAAGTTAAACGAGAGCTGGGCGCCTGCCTGCCTCCAGTCATTGTTCACCAGGTAGCGATCGTCGTCGTAGCTGACGCCGTAATCAAAGTTCAGGTTGGGGAACATCTGAACCAGAGTCTTGCGTGATTCAACTCTGGCAATACGGGCGTTGTACTGCTGCTCGATAATGTCCGGATTGCGCGATAGCGTCATCTCCTCCAGGGTCTCGACAGGCAGACTCAATAACATCGGATAATCGCGCCGCGCAGGCTCAGACACCTGTATGTGCTGGCCGATGGGTGCATTGATCAGTTGCGCCAGTTCAACCTGGGCATTTGACAGCTCCTGGCTGACTGCCTCAAGCAAGCGCAGATTCTCCAACAATTGGCGCTGATAACGCAGCCCATCCTGAGGGCGATCAATCCGTTCCGCCTGGGCTGTGCGAGCTTCAAACAGAGCGTTTTCAGCTCCAGCGATGGCCGCCTCAACCCGCTCCTGAATCGCCTGGGCGCTGGCGGCGCGCCAGAATGCGATCTGCACGTCCTGCATCAAAAGATGCAATATCTTGCGTCGCTTCTCGAACGCAATCAGCGTCCGATCGGCCTGTTGCTGGGCTCCGTAATACCCCATCCCCAGATCTAGCAGGCTCCAGCTCACTCCAAATTGCGACAACCAGTGATCGCGCTCCTGAGATATAAACCGCGAAGGAGACAACTCGCCGCTTTCAGCATCCCTGCTTTGGCTGATGCGCTCATTGCTCCGAGTGTTATATCCCGCCTGCGCTAACAGCGTCGGCAGCATATCGAAATTGGTCACATCCAGCTGAGCCCGTTGCAAGGCCTCTTCCATCATCGCAGTACGCAACTCAAGATTGTACTTAAGCGCCCTTGCCTGAGCTTCCTCAAGGGTCAATTCCCCCTGAATCGGCACTACTTCGCTGGCAAGCTGCGCCAGATCACTCTGACTCTGTGCAAATACATCCGCTTCACTCAATTGCCGAGGTGGTGTACCCGCACAGGATGACAAAGCCATCAGAATGGCAAGACTGAGTGTTGTTCGAGAAAAGATTTTTGGGCGAAAGCGATAGTGGGCGGGGGGTGCTTGATTAAAGTCAGGCATTCTGGATCCTTGGAGTTAAAGTTATTCTTTTCAGGCGCGAAGGTGCTTGATGTTAAGTGCAAGCGGTGGCGACAGGCAGGTAAACATAGGGTAAAAATAGGGTACAGTTAGACTAAGCACCCTGGGCATAAATGAAATTAATATCTTTAATTAACATATAGTTAATGAGTTTGTTGCCGTACGGATAACCTCCATCAACACCGGTCACCACCATTCGCATGCCATTCTTCGCGAGGGGATTCTTGCTAACACCCAACGAACACCCAATCGCTACACTGGCTGTATAAAGGCGTACTATCGTATTCAGCTGGTGATCAGGATTGATCCAATTTTTTAGTGGTGAAACAACATGAGGGTATTAGTCGTCGAAGACGAGCAGGTCATGGCGGATGCCATCGCCGACGGGCTGCGCCAGCACGCCATGGCGGTTGATATAGCCTATGACGGCGCCGATGGGTTTGAGAAAGCCACCATAAACGGCTATGACGTTATTGTGCTGGACCGCGATTTACCCAAGCTCAGCGGTGACATTGTCTGCACGCGCATCATCGCGGCGAACGTTGACACACGAATTTTGATGCTGACCGCCGCCAGTGCTGTGCCACAGCGAGTCTCTGGTCTGGGGTTGGGTGCGGACGACTATCTGACAAAACCGTTTGCATTTGCCGAACTTGTTGCACGTATCCAAGCCCTCGGACGCCGCTCGCGTCCGGCGACACCACCTGTCCTGGAACGCGGCAACGTGCGGCTTGATCCGCATCGCGGCACGGTGTACCGAGGTGAACGGCAAGTGCATTTGACGCGCAAGGAATTTGCAGTATTGCTGGAACTGCTCCGCGCAGATGGCGGGATTGTGTCTGCTGAGCAATTGCTTGAAAAGGCATGGGATGAGCAAACAGACCCCTTTACCAATGTGGTTCGTTTCACCATCATGAATGTCAGGCGCAAGCTCGGTGAGCCTGCATTGATTGAAACTCTTCCTGGAAGCGGTTACCAAATACCATGACCTTACCCAATCAGTGGAACACCATCCGATTACGTCTGACCCTACTCTACGGTATTGCGTTTTTTATCGCCGGGCTTCTGTTCATCAGCACCATGTATTTCCAATTAAGTGCGGTGATAGGGCAGCAGTTGATCTACAGCAGTGTTGTAGGACATCAACCCATACCCGAGGGCGCAACGGTTGTGATTCCCGAAGGGGCAACCGCAGAACCCACCATCGTCCGCATTGAACGAGGGAGCGCAGACGTGTTGTCGTCTGCTGACCTGCCACTTGCACTCCGCGAAGGCTTTGAAGCCATCAATGAAGCTGAAGAGAGATTCACGGCAACCCGCGCCGCAGCGCTGCAAAGAATCATGATCGTGTCATTGATTTCCCTGCTAACCGTCAGTGCCATTGCGGCGCTTCTCGGCTGGGGGCTGGCAGGTCAGGCGCTCAGGCCTCTGCGACAGATTACTGCCACTGCGCGCGGCATCGCAGACCGCAACTTGCATCAACGCATCAACATGCAAGGCCCACAGGATGAGATCAAGGATCTCGCTGACACGCTGGATAGCATGTTGCAACGTCTTGATCGTGCCTTTGACAGCCAGCAACGATTCATCGCAAACGCGTCTCACGAATTGCGCACTCCGTTGTCGATCAATCGCACGTTGATTGAAGTGGCACTCCTCAAAGAAGGCCGAAATGACACGGCATTTGCTCACTTTGGCGCCAATCTGCTGGCGATCAACCAGCGACATGAACGTCTTATCGATGGATTGCTGATGCTGGCGAGCAGCGATCAGGCGGTCACCGATAGCCACCCCGTTGATATGGCTGACGTCGCTCGCCACGTGTTGGCAGAGTGCGAGGTAAAGGCGCTGGCGGCGGGTGTCACGGTTCATAGTGACCTGGCACCTGCCCTTTGCACAGGCGATTCGGTGTTACTGGAGAGACTGTTACAAAACCTGATCGACAACGCCATCCGCTACAACCTGGCGCAAGACGGCTGGATACGCCTGACAACCGGAAGTGATGAGCAAGGGCGAGCCAAGGTCACAATCGAAAACTCAGGCTCGGTGATTCCTGTTTATGAAGTGCCGCACCTGTTTGAACCGTTTCGCCGACTTTCAAACACCGAGCGTCAGGCAGATCTGGCTGGCAGCCTGGGACGGCGC